>JAJZGE010000020.1 GCA_021798675.1 Pseudomonadota bacterium
CGAGAACTTGCGGCGTTCCGGCATGACCTCTGGCAGGGTGAGCGCCGGCGCGCGGGGCCTACCATCGGGCGGTCATTTCCCGCTCGACCGGAGTCTCCCGTGAACCTTGCCGCCCTTCGTCCCCGCCTGATCGCTGCCGCCGTGGCCGGCGTGCTCTCGTTTTCCGCCGTGCATGCGCAGGATGCCAGCCGCCCCGCGCCGGTGGATGCGCCGTATGCCGGCATGCTCACGCTGAAGGTGGACCTCACCGGTGCGCCGAAGCGCATGTTCCGCGTGCAGGAGACGATCCCGGTGAAGCCGGGCGCCTTCACGCTGCTGTACCCGGAGTGGATCCCCGGCGAGCACGCCCCGTCCGGCCCGATCCAGAACGTGACCGGCCTGGTGGTCACCGCCAACGGCAAGCAGCTCGCATGGCGGCGTGACCTGCGCGACATGTACGCGATCCACCTCGACGTGCCGCAGGGCGTGAGCCAGCTCGACCTCTCGTTCCAGTTCCTCTCGCCCGCGCCGGGCCAGGGCAGCCTGTTCGGCGCCAGCGCCTCGTCCACGCCGAACCTGGTGGACGTGGAGTTCAACCAGGTGGCGTTCTACCCGGCCGGCTACTACTCGCGCGACATCCAGATCCAGCCCACCGTGCAGCTGCCCGCGGGTTGGAAGTTCGGCACCGCGATGGAAGTGGCCAGCCAGGCCGGCGGCACCGTGCAGTTCAAGCCGCTGACCTTCAACAACCTGGTGGATTCGCCGCTGATCGCGGGCGAGTATTTCAACCGGGTCGACCTCGCGCCGGGTGCGAAGGTGCCGGTGCACCTGAACGTGGTGGGCGACGACGCCAAGGACGTCAAGCTCACCGACAAGCAGCTGGCGCAGCAGCGTGCGGTGGTGAAGCAGACCAACCTGCTGTTCGGCGCGCACCACTACAGCCACTACGACTTCCTGCTCACGCTGTCCGACCACACCGGCCACTTTGGCCTGGAGCACCACCAGTCCAGCGACGACCGCCTGCCGGCCGACTTCTTCACCAACAATGACATGCACACGCTGGCCGCCAGCCTGATGCCGCACGAGTTCGTGCATTCGTGGAACGGCAAGTTCCGCCGCCCGGCCGACCTGTGGACGCCGAACTTCAACGTGAAGATGCAGGACGACCTGCTGTGGGTCTACGAAGGCCTCACCGATTACTGGTGCAGCGTGCTCACCGCGCGTGCCGGCCTGTGGTCGCCCCAGCAGTTCCGCGACACCATGGCCAACATCGACGCGTCGATGAGCGAGCGCACCGGCCGCAGCTGGCGTTCGCTGCAGGACACCGCCGATGCCGCGCCGCTCACCTACTACGGTGGCGGTGACTGGGCCAACTGGCGCCGCGGTACGGACTTCTACCCCGAAGGCCAGCTGCTGTGGCTGGACGTGGACACCAAGATCCGCGAGCTCTCCGGCGGCAAGCACTCGCTGGACGATTTCGCGCACGCCTTCTACGGCATGGACAACGGCAGCTACGTCACCAAGACCTACACCTTCGACGACGTGGTGAAGACGCTCAACCAGGTGCAGCCGTACGACTGGGCCAAGTTCCTGCGCGAGCGGCTGGACTACACCGGCCCGAACCTGCCCGAGCACGGCATCGCGCGTGGCGGCTGGAAGCTGGTCTACACCGACAAGCCCAACGCGCAGACCAAGGCGATGGAGAGCATCCGCCACGGCGCCGACCTGGCAGCTTCGCTGGGCCTCACTGCGTCGAAGAGCGGCACCATCTACGACGTGCAGTGGAACGGCCCGGCGTTCAAGGCCGGCCTCGTACCCGGACTCGACATCGTCGCGGTGAACGGCAAGGACTACTCGCCGGATGCGCTGAAGGACGCCGTGAAGGCGGCCAAGGGCGGTAGCGCGCCGATCGAGCTGCTGGTGAAGAACGTCGACGTCTACAGCACCGTGAAGGTCGACTACCACGGCGGCCTGCGCTATCCGCACCTGGTGCGCGCCGGCGGCAAGGACTGGCTCGACGCCATCGGTACCGCACGCAAATAAAAGACGCGGGGTTCCGGCGCCCGCCGCCGGAGAACGGACAAGACGGCCGCCGCAGGGCGGCCGTCGCCGTTTGCGTCGCAGGATGCTGCTGTCGCCTGCGCTTGCCGCACGGTTCTTGCGGATGGCCGCGCTGCGCGCTCTGCCCGCGCGTTGCGGCCATGACCTCTGGCAGGGGAGTGTGTGCGCCTGCGGGTCTAGCATCGGGCTTTGACCCCGCATATTGCGTGTTGCAGCGGGGCTTCGCCCCAGGAGACACCCCTTGAAAGTCACCAACCTTGCCGCCGCCCTGATCGTCGCCGGTCTCGGCCTCGCCGCGGTTCCCGCCCATGCCGACATCGATCGCAGCGGCAACGTGCCGCCGCCGCAGGACGTGCCGTACGCCGCCGGTACGCTGCAGATCCATGTCGACGCCACCGACGTCGACCACCGCATCTTCCGCGTGCACGAAGTGATCCCGACCGCATCCGGCCCGCTCACCCTGCTTTACCCGCAGTGGTTGCCGGGCGACCACGAGCCGTCGGGCACGATCGACAAGCTGGCCGGCCTGGTCGTCAAGGCCGGCGGCAAGACGCTGAGCTGGACGCGCGATCCGTTCAACGTGTTCGCCTTCCACGTCGACGTGCCGCAGGGCGTGCAGTCGGTGGACGTGGACTTCGTCTACCTGTCGCCGCAAAACCCGCGCCAGGGCCGGGTGCTGATGACGCCGGAAATGTTCGACCTGCAGTGGAACAGCAACTCGATCTATCCGGCCGGCTACTACAGCAAGGACATCAAGGTCGACGCCAGCGTCACCTTCCCGGCCGGCTGGCAGTTCGGCACCGCGCTGGACGTGGCCTCGCGCGACGGCAACACGGTGAACTTCAAGACCATCACCTACAACGACCTGGTCGACTCGCCGATCTACGCCGGCAAGTATTTCAAGCGCATCGATCTGGCGCCGGGCGCCAAGGCGCCGGTGCACCTGGACATCGTCGCCGACGACCCGAAGGACCTCGCCGTCACGCCGGAGCAGGTCAAGATCCACCGCAACCTCGTGCAGCAGATGTACAAGCTGTATGGCGCGCACCACTACAACCACTACGACTTCCTGCTCTCGCTGAGCGACAAGATGGGCGGCGAAGGCCTGGAGCATCACCGCTCCAGCGAGGACGGTACCGGCCCCGGCTACTTCACCAAGTGGAAGCAGGACTGGGCCATGCGCGACCTGCTCTCGCATGAGTTCAACCACTCCTGGGACGGCAAGTACCGTCGTCCGTACAACCTGTGGACGCCGAACTTCAACGTGCCGATGGGCGACAGCTTGCTGTGGGTGTACGAAGGCCAGACCCAGTTCTGGGGCCAGGTGGTGGCCGCGCGCTCGGGCCTGTGGAGCGACGACCAGTTCCGCGACATGCTGGCCAACGTGGCCGCCACCTACGACCGCGGCCGCCCCGGCCTGGCCACCTGGCGCAACGTGCAGGACACCACCAACGACCCGCCGATCGCCCAGCGCGCACCGCTGCCGTACCGCAACTACCAGGGCAGCGAGGACTACTACAGCGCCGGCCAGCTGATCTGGCTGGATGTGGACGGCAAGCTGCGTGAACTGACCCACGGCAAGAAGAACATCGACGACTTCGCCCGCGCCTTCTTCGGCATGGACAACGGTTCGTGGACGGTCAACACCTACCACTTCCAGGACGTGGTGAACACGCTCAACAGCCTGGCGCCGTACGACTGGACCAAGTACCTGCGTACGCGCCTGGACGGTCACGGCCCGCTGATCGGCGGCCTGGAGTCGCACGGCTGGAAGCTGGTCTACACCGACAAGCCGTCCGATGCGATCAAGGCGATCGAGGCCCACTACCACTTCACCAACCTCACCTACTCGATCGGCGTGGCGGTAGGCAAGGGCGGTCACATCGCCGACGTGTTGTGGAACGGACCCGCGTTCAAGGCCGGCCTGTCGCCTGGCATGACCATCGTCGCGGTGAACGGCCAGGACTACAGCAACGACGCGCTGGCCGCTGCGGTCACGGCCGCCGCCAAGGACAAGAGCAAGCCGATCCAGCTGCTGGTCAAGAACTTCAACGAGTTCAAGACCATCGACATCGACTACCACGACGGCCTGAAGTACCCGCACCTGGTCCGCGACACCAGCAAGCCGGATACGCTGACCACGCTGATCAAGCCGCTCTGACCCGGCCTGGCCGGAAGGCCAGTGACAGCGGGGCGCCAAGGTGTCCCGCTCTTCGCAAAAGGGGCGCCCGACATGGGCGCCCCTTTTGCTTTACGGATCATGCGATCGCGGGTATGAGTCCCCCTGTTTCCGGGCGGTGGTACGGTGGATCAGCGGTAGGGATTCCGTACGGGACAAGCGGCGAATTCCTGCACCCTCTCGTCTCCATCACACGCGCAGCGGGCGGAACAGGGCTGGGTGACGTGCGACACACGCCCACCCATACGCAGAAGGCGCGGTTGCCCGCGCCTTCTGCGTGTCGTGGCGATACGCCGCCGGGGTATCAGGCGGCCGGCAACAGCGGATCCTGCGGCTTGTCATGCTCCGCATGGTGGTCGGTGGACAGCAGCATGTAGAAGGCCGGCACCACGAACAGGGTGAACAGCGTGCCGATCGCCAGACCGGTGGAGATCACCAGGCCCATGTTGAAGCGGCCCGCCGCGCCGGCGCCGGACGCGATCACCAGCGGTACCACGCCCAGCACCATCGCCGCGGTGGTCATCAGGATTGGGCGCAGGCGAACGGCGGCGGCATGTTCGATCGCGTCGCGCTTGCTCATCCCGGCCAGCTGCGAGTGATTGGCGAACTCCACCATCAGGATGCCATGCTTGCTGATCAGGCCCATCAGGGTCACCAGGCCCACTTCGGTGTAGATGTTGAGGCTGGTGAACAGGTTGACGAAGATCAGCGCACCGAACAGCGCCAGCGGCACCGAGACCAGGATCACCACCGGGTCGCGCAGGCTGTTGAACTGCGCCGCCAGCGCCAGGAACACGATGATCACGGCGAACAGCAACGTGCCGCCGAAACCGCCGGATTCCTGCACGTACTGCCGCGACTGGCCGGCGTAGTCCACGTTGTAGCCGGTCGGTGCCACCTGCTTCACCAACCCGGCGAGGTAGGCCAGCGCCTCGCCCTGCGGCATGCCCGATACGCCCGAGATGGTCGCCGAGTTGAGCTGCTGGAAGTGGTTCAGCGAGCGCGGCACGACTTCATGCTTGAGCTTCGCCACGGTCGAGGCCTGGACGACTTGCCCGTCCGGCGTGTTGATGTAGTAGTCGAGCACCTGGTGCGGGTTGAGGCGGTCGACCTGCAACACCTGCGGGATCACCCGGTACGAGCGCCCGGAGATCGAGAAGTAGTTGACGTAGCCGCCGCCCAGCGCTGCACCCAGCGCGGCACCGACATCCTTCTGGGTCAACCCCATCGAGGCGATCATGTCCCGGTCCAGCGACACCGTCGCCTGCGGCTTGTCCACCTTCAGGTCGGAGTCGATGAAGTAGAACTTGCCGCTGGCCTGCGCACGCTTGAGCACCTCGCTGGCCACCCGGTCGAGATTCTGGAACGGCTCGGTGGTGGTGATCACCATCTGGATCGGCAGGCCGGAGGCGCCGGGCAGGGGCGGGAACTGGAACGCGGCGATCTTGGCGCCGGCGATACCGTTCCATGCCTTTTGCAGCGCGAGCTGCAATTCATGCGCGTTGCGGGTGCGCTGGTCCCACGGCTTGAACAGCACGCCGCCAATACCCTGGTTGGTGGTGGGTACGCCGGTGAGCTGGAACATCTGCTCGTACTCGGGCAGCTTCTTCGCCGCTTCGTACATCTGGTGCGCGTAGACGTTCATCTGCTGCGCGGTGGCGTTCGGTGCGCCGACGATCTGCCCGGCAACGATGCCCTGGTCTTCTTCCGGCGCAAGCTTCGATTGTGCGGTCATGCCCAGTGCGATGGCCGCCAGCAGCAGCAGTCCCGACATCACGATCACCACCGACCAGGTCGCCAGCGTGCCGTGCAGCAGGCGCTTGTAGCCGTGCTGCACGCGCTCGAACTGGCGGTCGACGAACTTCACGAAGCGGTTGTCTTCCTGCTCGCCGCGGAAGAACGTGGCGCACATCATCGGCGACAACGTCAGCGCGATCACCGCCGACACGGTCACCGCGCCGGCCAGGGTGAATGCGAACTCGGTGAACAGCGCGCCGGTGAGGCCCTTCTGGAAGCCGATCGGCACATACACCGCGATCAGCACCACGGTCATCGCCAGGATCGGTCCGCCCAGTTCACGCGCAGCCAGCATGGCCGACTGCAGCGGGGTCTTGTGCTCTTCCTTCATGTGGCGGTCGACGTTTTCCACCACGATGATCGCGTCGTCCACCACCAGGCCGATCGCCAGCACCAGTGCCAGCAGGGTCAACAGGTTGATCGAGTAGCCCAGCGCCAGCATCACGAAGAAGGTGCCGATCAGCGACAGCGGCATCGCGATCACCGGGATGATCACCGCGCGCAGGCTGCCAAGGAACAGGAAGATCACCACCGTGACGATCAACAGCGCCTCGATCAGGGTCTTGACCACCTCGTCGATCGAACTGTTCACGAACTCGGTGCCGTCATAGACGATCTTGCCGGTCAGCCCGCTGGGAAGCTCTTTCTGGATGTCCGGAAAGGCTTCGCGGACCCGCTTGGCCACATCCAGCACGTTGGCATCCGGCGCCACCTTGATGCCGATGAACACCGAGCGCCGGCCGCTGAACGCCACGTTGAAGTCGTAGCTGTCCGAACCCAGCTCGACCTTGGCCACGTCCTCCAGTCGCACGATGGAGCCTTTGACCTGCTTGATCACCAGCTGCTTGAACTGGTTGACGCTATGCAGGTCGCTGTCGGCGGTGAGGTCGACCGTGACCGCCTGTCCCTTGGACGACCCGACCGCGGCCAGGTAGTTGTTGGCGGCCAGTGCCGTATTGACGTCGGCGGCGGTCACGCCGTGGGCCGCCATCTTCGCCGGGTCCAGCCACGCGCGCAGGGCGAAGTTGCGCGCACCCAGCAGCTCCGCCGTCTGCACGCCAGGGATCGAGTCCAGCTTCGGCTTCACCACGCGCGACAGGTAGTCGGTGATGTTGTTGGTGGGCAGCACGTTGCTGTAGAAGCCCATGTACATCGCGTCGATGGTTTCGCCGGTCTGCACGGTAAGCACCGGCTGCTGGGCCTGCGGCGGCAGCTGGTTCTTCACCGAATTCACCTGGGTGGTGATCTCCGTGAGCGCACGGTTGGCGTCGTAGTTGAGGCGCAGGGTGGCGGTGATGGTCGAGACGCCCTGCACGCTGGTGGAGGACAGGTAGTCGATGCCCTGCGCCTGCGACACCGCCTGTTCCAGCGGCTGGGTGATGAAGCCCGCGATCGTCTGCGCATCGGCACCGTAGTAGGCGGTGGTGATGGTGACGGTGGCGTTCTCGGTTTTCGGGTACTGGCGCACCGTGAGGCTGGTCACGGCCTTCAGGCCGAGCACCAGGATCAGCAGGCTGACGACGATCGCCAGTACCGGCTTCTTGATGAAGATATCGGTGAATTTCATGGGCTCTCGCTCAGTGCTCCTGCGGCGCGGGGTTCGCGCTGTCGGCCGGCTGCACGCTGTTGTCGACGGTGATGGTGGCGCCGTTCTTCAGCTTGATCTGGCCGCTGGTCACCACCTCGGTCCCGGCGCTGATGCCCTTGAGGATCGCAACCTGGTCGCCGCGGGTCGCACCGACGGTGACGAAGGCCTGCTTCACGGTCGGCAGGTTCGGCTTGCCGTGTTCGTCCTTGCCCTTGCCCGGGTGCACCACGTAGACGGTATCGCCGTAGGGGTTGTAGACGATCGCTGCCTGCGGCAGCGTCAACTGCGGGTGCCGGGTGCCGACGTCCACGCGCACCTTGGCGAACATGCCGGGGGTGAGCGTCTTGCCGGGGTTGGGCACGGTGGCCTCCACCTGCACGTTGCGGGTGCTGGTGTCGACCTTGGGATTGATCGCGCTGAGCCTGCCGTCGAAGGTGCGGTTCGGCCATGCGTCCAGATGCAGGTGAACATGCTCGCCCACCTTGAGGCTGGCCAGTTCGCCCTGCGGAATGTTGAAGTCGACGTACAGCGGATCGAGCTGCTGCACCGTCACCACGGTGGTGCCGGCGGCAAGGTAGTCGCCCGGACTGACCGTGATGATGCCGGCGCGGCCGTCGAACGGCGCGCGCAGCTGCTTCTTCGCGATCACCACCTGCTGCTGTGCCACGGCCGCCTCGCGGGCCTTGTAGTCGGCGCGTGCGGTATCGAAATCGGCGCGGCTGATCGCCTTTGCGGCGAGCTGTTCGCGTGCACGCACGAGGGTGAGTTTCGCCAGTTGGGCATTCGCCTGGAGCTGGTGCAGCTGGGCGATTTCGTCGCCGTCGCGCAGTTGCACCAGCAGCTGGCCTTTCTTCACGTCCTGGCCGGACGTGAGGTCGACGCCGGTGACCATCCCGGCCACCTCGGCGGCCAGGTCCGCGCCCTTGACCGCGCGCAGGCTGCCTACTGCATCCAGCGTGGGCTGCCAGGTCTGCTCGCTGGCCTTGATGGTGCTCACGGTGACCGGCCCGGGCTTGGGCAGGCTGTGGATCATGCGGATCACCAGCAGCACCTTGATGCCGGCGATCAATGCGATCAGCGCGAGCGTTCCCACGATCATCCAGATCATGCGCTTGAGGGTGCTGGGCTTCTTGTCGGCGCGCGAGGTCATGCGCGAACTCCTTAATGGGAAACGTGGGAACGGGTGGTCGCGGCCGCCAGTGGCGCACCGGCGTCACGACGCCAGCCGCCACCCAGCGCCGTATACAGCGCGGCGGTGTCGGAAAGACGCGCAGCGCGCGCCTGGATCAGCGTGATGCGCGCCTGCTGGTAGCTGCGTTCGGCGTCGAGCAGGTCGAGGTAGCCGGTGGCGCCGATGCGATACTGCGCACGGGCGAGGTCCAGCCGCTGCGACGCCGCGTGCTCGGAGGTGGCCTGGGCGGCCAGGGTCTGGGCGTCGAACTCCAGCGCCTGCAGCGCGTCCGCCACGTTCTGGAACGCGACCAGCACGGTCTGCTGCCAGTCGGCATCGGCCTTGGCCAGGGCGGCTTGCGCAGCGCGCTTCTTGTGCAGCAGCTCGCCCCCGTGGAACAGCGGCTGGGTCAGTCCCAGGCCCAGCGACCAGGCGTGGGTGCCGGCCGAGAACAGGTCGCCGGCATGCAGCGCCTGCGATCCGCCGCTGCCCGACAGGGTGAGCTGCGGCAGCATCGCCGCCGTCGCCACGCCGACCTGGGCCGATGCCACGTGCAGCAGCGCGGAGGCGGCGCGGATGTCGGGCCGCTGGTCGACCAGTTGCGAGGGCAGGCTGACCGGGATGTCCTGCGGCAGCTGCACCGCATCCAGTGCCAGCGGCGCGGCGTCGAGCTGGGCCGGCGTGGTGCCGAGGTAGGTCGCGAGCTGGTTGCGGGTGGCGGCCAGCTTCGCCCGGAGTGGCGGCAAGGTCGCCTCGGTTGCGGCAAGCTGCGCGCGAACCGCGAGGGTGTCCGACAGCGATCTGGCGCCGATCCGCTGTTGCTTCTCGGCGATGTCCAGCGTCGCGCGCTGCCAGTCGATGATCTGCTCGGTGGCACGGACCTGCTCACGCAGCGAAGCCTCCTGCAGCGAAGCGGTGACCACGTTGCCGGCGAGCGTGAGGTAGGTGGAGTCGAGCTGGGCCCGCTGGTAATCGCGTTGCGCCAGTTGCGCCTCGATGCCGCGACGCACGCCGCCGAACAGGTCGATCGTGTAGCTCACGTTGACCGATGCGTTGTACAGCGTGAACGGGCCGACCCCGCCGGGCACGCCGGAGGAGACGGCAGACTGCTTCTCCCGCGTGGCGCCCGCGCCCGCATCCACGGCGGGGAACAAACCGCCGCGCGCGGCGTCGGCATTTTCCTGCGCCTCGCGCAGCGCGGCCCGGGCGGCGGCGATCGACGGGCTGTGCTGCAGCGCCTGCTCCACGCGGCGGTCCAGTTCGCGGCTGTCGAAGGTCGTCCACCAGCGTTCGGGTACGTCGTGCCCGGCGAGGAAGCGCTGAGCGTCGCCGTCCGCGCTGGCGGCCGTGTTCGTCGCCGCGGGCAGGGGCTGGCGGGTGTAGCGGTTCACCGCCGGTGCGGCGGGGCGCTGGTAGTCCGGACCCGCGGCGCAGCCGCCGAGGCAGGCCATGGCGATGGCCAGCGCCAGCCGTGGCGCGCTTTGTCGGGGTTTCGAACGGGCAGGAAACGGCGTTTGGCGGGACAAGGGCGTTGACCTGGGCGTAGAAAGTCGGCGGCGGACAATACCATACCGATCGGTTTAGATATATGTCGTGGCGATGAAATGACGAAATAAAGTGAAATGCCCCACACGGTCGCTGCCGGCCGCCCGGCTTCGTGCCTGGCCGGCGCATCGATCCGCAAGGTCAACGGTGTGTGCATGTCGACCAGGGCGAACCCGTGGAGCGCGACCGGCCGCAGCGGGGCCCGATAACCGTCCCGCCATGCGATGACCTGCCATGAGCCGCTTCGCCAGCCCGTGCAACTTCGCTATACTTCGTGGCCGCTGCGGCCCCCACCCGCATCACGCGTTCCAAAAGCGCCCGTAGCTCAGCCGGATAGAGTAGTGGCTTCCGAAGCCATTGGTCGGGGGTTCGAATCCCTCCGGGCGCGCCATTT
>JAJZGE010000021.1 GCA_021798675.1 Pseudomonadota bacterium
CGCCGGGCCTTGTGCTGCTGCTCCTTGGTCAGCACCTTCTTGCGCCCCGCGTATGGGTTCTCGCCCTCGCGGAAGGCGATGCGCACCGGCGTGCCTTCGAGCCGGAAGCGCTTGCGGAAGAAGTTTTCCAGGTAGCGCTGGTAGGCCGGTGCGATGTGCTTGGTGCGGGTGCCGTGGATCACGATGGTCGGCGGATTGGTGCCGCCCGGATGGGCGAAACGCAGCTTCGGTGCGTGGCCGTTGACCAGCGGCGGCTGATAGCCCTCGTAGGCCTTTTCCAGCGTCTTGGTGAGCTCGGAGGAGACCAGCACCTTGGTCGCCGCCGTATGCGCACGCACCACCGCACGCATCAGCTCGCTGAGACCCGAGCCATGCAGCGCCGAGATGTAAACCTGCTTGGCCCAGTCGACGAACACAAGCCGGCGATCCAGCGCGCGGATGCACTCGTCGCGCTGGTATTTGTCCATGCCGTCCCACTTGTTGATCGCGATCACCAGCGCGCGGCCTTCGTCCATCGCGTAGCCGATCAGGGTGAGATCCTGGTCGGCCAGGTTTTCACGCGCGTCGATCATCACCACCACCACCTGGGCGGCGGCGATCGACTGCAGCGTCTTGATCACGCTGAACTTCTCCAGCGCCTCTTCCACCCGTGCCTTGCGCCGGATGCCGGCGGTGTCGATCAGCGTGTAGCGCTTGCCGTCGCGTTCCAGCGCCACACGGATCGGGTCGCGGGTGGTGCCGGCGACATCGGAGACGATCAGCCGCTCTTCGCCGAGCAGGCGATTGATCAGGGTGGACTTGCCGGCGTTCGGACGGCCGACGATGGCCACCCGGATGCTGCCACCCTCGCCTTCCGCCTCGAGCGTGCTTTCCTCGTCGACCGGCAGCAGCGGCAGCACCAGCGCGATCAGCTCGTCGGTGCCGCGGTTGTGCGCGGCAGACAGCGGCAGCGTGGCGGCGAGGCCGAAGCCGGCGAACTCGGCCAGCGCATTCTGCTCGTCGAGCCCGTCGGTCTTGTTGACCGCCGCGATGATCGGCTTGCCGCTGCGGCGCAGCTCATTCAGGATGACGTGGTCCTGCGGCAGCAGGCCGTCGCGGGCATCGACCACGAACACCAGCACGTGGGCTTCCTCGATCGCCAGCCGCACCTGCTTGGCCGTCAGCACATCCATCGCCTGCTCGATGCCGGACAGGCCGCCGGTATCGACCACCACGAACGGACGGTCGCCGCTGCGGCAGACGCCGTAGTGGCGATCACGGGTGACGCCCGGCATGTCGGCCACCAGCGCGTCGCGGCTGCGCGTCAGTACGTTGAAGAGGGTCGACTTGCCGACATTCGGACGACCGACGAGGGCAACTACAGGCAGCATGATGGAAGCACGGTCGGCGCGATCAGTGCGCGGACAGACGGTAAGCGCCGATGTGGCCCTTCACGTCCTCGACGTAGACGGTGTCACCCACCACCAGCGGCTGCGCACGGATTGCCTTCTTCGACAGCCGCTCACGTGCTGCCAGCGCGCCGTCGCCGGTCTGCAGCCAGTGCACATAGCCGTCCAGATCACCAACCACCACGTAGTCACCCTGCACCGCCGGCCCGGTCAGCCAGCGGTACTTCAGCGCGGCGTTCTTCCAGATGTCCGCGCCGCCGGTCTTGTCGAAGGCCCACACCTGCGAGTTGTCGTCGACGCCGTAGATGGCGTTACCACCGAGCGCCAGCGAAACGAAGGTGGAAAACGGGTGCGTCCACAGCGGGCGGCCGCTGGGGCCGTCCACCGCTGCCAGATTGCCGTGGTAGGCCGCCGCATACAGCGTTGTTCCGTTGAGCAGCACGGAGCCGTCCGCGTCGTCGAGGCGATCGATTTCGGTGCGGCCTTCGCCGCTGGCCAGCCGCTGCTCCCAGAGCTTGCTACCGTTGTCCAGCCGCAGCGCGACCAGCTTGCCGTCGTCGCTGCCGAAAAACACCACGCCGTTGGCCACCAGCAGGCCGCCGTTGCCGCGCAGGCTGAGCAGGGGTACGTTGCCCTGGTCGTAGACCCAGCGACGCTTGCCGGTGGCGGCATCCAGTCCGTAGACACGGCCGTCCTCGGTACGCACCACGACCAGGTCGCCAGCGATCACCGGTGACGCCAACACCTCGGAATCCAGCTCGGCTTCCCAGCGCGGAGCGCCGTCCTTGGCATTCACGCCGTAGACGTGGCCATCCAGGGTGCCGACCGCCAGCAGGTCACCGACCACCACCGGACCGCCGGCATACATGGCGTCCTTGCGCTTCTTGTCACCCCAGCCGAACCAGCCGTGGGTGCGCGAGCTTTTCGACCACAGCGTCTTGCCGCTGTTCGCGTCGATCGCGGCCAGCTTGCCGTCGGTACTGTCGGCATACAGCACGCCGTCGACCACGCTTGGGCGCAGGCGCACGCCGCTTTCGCCGGCGCCGTCGCCGACGCTGGTTCGCCACAGCCGGGTCACCTTGACGGTCGGTTTGAAATCCTTCGCCAGCGGCGTCGGCGGCTGGACATTTTCCTTCTTGAAGGAATGGCAGCCGGCAAGCCCTACCAGCGAGGTCAAGGTGAGCAGCAAGACGCGTTTCATCATTTCAGGTTTCATGCACCCTGCTTCCCGGCCACGGCCAAATCATCGAGTTTCATCTTCAACGCACCGCGCTGCGGTGCATCCCCGCCCAACGTCGACAGGGCCGTCTGGTAAGCCTTGCGTGCGTCGTCAGAACGCCCAAGCTTGACCAACACATCGCCGCGGAGTTCCTGCGCGAGTCCCTGGTAGCTGCCGGCCGGGATCTGATCGAGCGTGGCCAGCGCCGCTGCACCGTTGCCACGCGCCAGTTCCACCTGCGCCAGGCGCAGCTCCACCAGCGCCTTCAGCGCCGGTTCGACGGCATGGGCCTGGGCCCACTGCAGCGAGGCCTCAGCCTCGGCCAGCTGCTTGTCCTGCACCTGCTGGCGCGCCTGATCACTCAGCGCGAAAACCGCATACGGCGATTTGGCATAGTCCTGCTTCATCTGGTCGGCGAGGCGGGTGGCATTAGGCAGATTGCCCGCGGCCAGCGCCACGCGAACCTGCTGGTACAGCTGTGATGCCGCCCTTTCATTGCGCGCCTGATGATTGCGCCACTGCTGCCAGCCGAAGATGCCGACCAGACCTATCGCAATGCCGACCACGATCGAAAGGCCGTTTTCGCGCAGCCATTTCTGGACAAGCTCGCTCTGTTCGTATTTGTTGTATTCGTCAAATGCCATGCATTCACCAATCAGGGGACCGGACAACGCGAACCAGCAGGCCGGCGCGGTAAGTAAACAGCAAAAACAGGCAAGCCCGTCCGATGCCGAACGGGCAATGGGCAAGCATAACCGAAATGAGCCGACGCGACGGCGAGAAAGCGGATCAGAGGCTGGCCGCGGAGGCCTTGCCATCCTGCATCTGCACGCGGAAATGCGCCACGTTGGCATGCCGGAAATCGCTGAGCGCCACCGGCTGGCCATCGATGCTGATCTGCGCCCCGGTCGCGTTGCCGATGCGCACATCCAGCGGCTGATCGCTGTGATACGTCTTGCTGCTGCCGGCCGGAAGCAACCCGTATTCCAGCCGCGAACCGTCGCTCGCGATCACTTCGACCCAGCTGGCTTGGGTCAGGCTGAGCCCGAGGCTGTGGCTGCCGGTTCCGCTGTCGACCGCGGGGACCGGGACCGTCGGCGCTGCCGGCTGCGCCGGCTGCACGCTGTCGCCGCCCAGATTCGGAAACGGCGCCATCGAGGCCAGCAATGGCTGATCCTGCGGTTGTGGTTGCGCCTGCGGCAGGATCAGTTTCAACGCCGAGGCCTGCGCCGTGGCAGGCATGGTTGGCAACGTGCCAGTGCTGCCAGCAGCGGCCGGCGCATCCTGCTGGGCGACCGGCGCGGCATCCAGCGGAGCCAGATGAGTGATCGAGCGGTCCAGCGTTCCGCGCACGCCCAGCCAGATCATCGGCACCACAATCACGGCGGTCAGCACCACATAGGTCGCGGCTGTAGCGTAGCGATCCAGCAGGAAGCGTGAATGCGAAATGCCGCCGGTCGCCACCAGATTCGGCTCGACCTGCCTGATCCGGTCAAGCTCCAGCTGAATCAATGGTTCGTCGATGCCGAGATGACGAGCGTACTTGCCGATATAGCTGGCAAGGTAGATTTTCGAATCGATGGCATCGCACTCGCCGCGTTCAAGCTGGCGCAACACGCGAACCGGCAGCCTCAGCACATGCGCGCATGTCTCCAGATCCAGACCACGTGCTTCACGCGCCGCATGCAGGCGATGGCCAAAACTCATGCCGTGGAGCTGTGTGGCGCAGCTGTCCAATTCAGGCAGGTTGATGCCTAACTGTCCGGTATTGCTTGCATCCGGTTCGGCCGGTTGTGGCTGCATGGCGGTCATGGGCTGGCAGGAGTGGTCAGTGCGTGCGCCTGCACCGAATCCGGGAACAGGCTATGCAGTCGCTTGCTGTAGACGAGGGCACCTTCCCGGTTCCCCAAACGCGATTCAATATCGTATCCGAGCTTCAGCGAGGCAGGCGTTGGCTGACCCAGCGCATCGAAGCGCTGGATGAACGCGCGGGCGTGGAAAGCATCGTTATGCATGTATAACGTATTCGCGAGCTGAAAGAGTGCCTCGGCATTGTGCGGATTATGCGCGATCGCGTCACGAAAACTCGCTTCAGCCCCTGGAATGTCGTTCATCTGCAGCTGGCACACCCCCGCATTCGTCAGCGCCATGTCGGGCGTCTGGTAGAACGGGTCGGCCACTGCCCTCTTGAAATAGGCAAGCGCCTCGGCGGCTTTGCCGATCCGGCAGAGGAATTGCCCGAGGTTGTTGTTCTCCGCGCCCTTCTTGGGTTCCAGCTCCTGCGCCTTGCGGAAATTCAGCTCGGCCTCCGGCAGATTGTTGATGCGCTCGTACAGCACCGCGATGACCGTATGGGCCGGCGCGTAGTTCGGATCGAACTTCAGCGCCATGTTCAACTTGACCAGGGCCGACTGCAGGTCGCCGTTGGCCATGTAGCGCTGGCCAAGCTCGGTGTGCACGCGGGCGGCATCGATCGCCTGCTGTTGCTGGCTCGTCTTGGGCATGTTCTTGCCCAGCAGGTTGCTGTCGGTATGCGTCGTGACGCAGCCGGCCAGCGGCAGCAGCAGGCTGAAAATCAGTACCCGGTCAAAACGCATGCATGGCTCCCGTTTCTTGGCGTTTGCGAAGATCAGCGCTGCGCCGGGTGCGATCGGTGACCTGCCCGGCCAGTTGGCCACAGGCAGCATCGATATCGTCGCCACGGGTACGCCGAAGCATGGTCAACACGCCGGCATTCAGCAACTGGGTCTGGAAGTCGCGGATGGCGTTCGCATCCGAACGCTCGAAGCGGGTGCCGGGGAAAGGATTGAACGGAATCAGGTTGACCTTGCAGGTGGGCAGCTTGCGCATCAGCCTGATCAGCTCGCGGGCGTGCACGGGCTGGTCGTTGACGCCCTTCATCAGCGTGTATTCGAAGGTGATCGAAGTGCGCGGCTTGCGCGCCACCCAGCGCTGGCAGGCTGCCAGCAGCTCGGCGATCGGATAGCGCTTGTTGAGCGGCACCAGCTCGGTGCGCAGCTCGTCGTTGGCCGCATGCAGCGACACGGCCAGCGACACGTCGATCGCATCAGACAGCTGATCGATCAGCGGCACCATGCCGGCAGTCGACAGGGTGACGCGCTTGGCCGCCAGACCAAAGCCCAGGTCGTCGCGCATCAGCCGCATCGCCTTGACCACATTGTCGAAATTGGCCAGCGGCTCGCCCATGCCCATCATCACCACGTTGGTGATGCGGCGGTTCTGATGGGTGACGTTGCCTAGATATTTCGCCGCCACCCAGACCTGGCCGATGATCTCGGCGGTGGACAGGTTGCGGTTGAAGCCCTGCGCGCCGGTGGAGCAGAACTGGCAGTTCAGCGCGCAGCCGATCTGTGAGGACACGCACAGCGTGCCGCGGGTCGGCTCGGGGATATAGACCGTCTCGATCGCATTGCCGCTGTCCATGCCGAGCAGCCACTTGTGCGTGCCGTCAGTGGCGGCCTTGTCCAGCAGCGTCTTCGGCGCACCGACATGGCAGACCTCGGCAAGCTTGGCACGCAGCGCCTTGCCCACGTCGGTCATGTTCTCGAAGCTGTCTTCCAGGTCGTGATAGATCCACTTCATCACCTGCTCGGCGCGATACGGCTTCTCGCCGATCTGCGCGAAGAAATCACGCAGACCCTGCCGATCGAAGTCGAGCAGATTGACTTTGGAGGACGGAGTCGCGACAGCCTGGTTCACAACGTGGATACCTCAGCGCGAAAGCACATCCGTCGCGGCGAAGAAATAAGCGATTTCGGCCTTGGCCGTATCGACCGCATCGGAGCCGTGCACCGCATTGGCATCGATGGAGTCGGCGAAATCGGCGCGAATGGTGCCCGCGGCCGCTTCCTTCGGGTTGGTGGCGCCCATCAGGTCGCGATGCCTGAGTACGGCGTTCTCGCCTTCCAGCACCTGGATCATCACCGGGCCGGAGATCATGAACTCGACCAGCGCATTGAAGAACGGCCGCTCGCGGTGCACCGCATAAAAGCCCTCGGCCTCCTTGCGCGACAGCTGCTTCATCCTGGCAGCAACGACTTTGAGGCCGGCTTTCTCGAAGCGGGCGTAAATTTCGCCGATGACGTTCTTGGCAACGGCGTCGGGCTTGATGATGGAAAGGGTGCGCTCCAGCGCCATGCGGATCTGCTCCGGGAAACGGTTTGGGGGAAATGGGACAGCGGGTTGCTTGGCGTGTCCGATGGCTAAATCTGACGAAGATTGAGGATTTAGCGCTCTAAAGTCTGACAGATTCCAACTGATACGCAAGTCATGCGAAGTGTGCCGCGAACGATCGTTTGACGGCTGCAGAGCTGTCCGCGTATGCTCAAACGATCGTTTGAACCGACACGCCGCCGAGGAATCACCCTCCCGTGAACAGCTCCGGCTCCACCAAGGAACGCATACTCGGTGCCGCCGAGGTGCTGTTCGCACAGCACGGCTTCGACGGCGCCTCGCTGCGCCAGCTGACGACCGCTGCCGGGGTCAACCTTGCCGCCGTGAATTACCACTTCGGCTCCAAGGACAAGCTGGTCGAGCAGGTGTTCCGTCGCCGGCTGGACGCGCTCAACCAGCATCGCCTGGCCGAGCTGGCCAAGGTGGTTGGCCAGCCGCAAACCACGCTGGAAGACGTGCTGGCGGCCTATATCCGCCCCGCACTGGAGCTGTCGCACGACGGCAACGGTTCGCTGTTCATGCGCGTGCTGGCGCGGGCGTTTGCCGAGCACGACGACACCTTGCGCCAGTTCCTGTCCGAGAACTACGGTCATGTGATGCGCCAGTTCACCGCCGAATTCGCCCGCCTGTTGCCGCAGCTCAGCAAACCGGAACTCTACTGGCGCATCGACCTGGTTACCGGCGCGCTCACGCACGCGATGTCAGGCTTCGGCATGATCCAGCGCAAGAGCGACGTCAGCGAACAGGTGCATCGCGAGCAGACCGCCCAGCATCTGATCCGTTTCGCCGTCGCCGGGCTGAGCCATCCCTAGACCAGCACTCCAAGGATCAGCATACCCCGTCGATCCGACCGCACCTTTCCATCCCTGTCCGCGTTTGTTTCATCGGAGAAGCCTAATGACCGCTGTACCCCCAAGCCACTCAGCGTTACGCATCCGCAAGGCCGCCGTGCTGGGTGCCGGCGTGATGGGCGCGCAGATCGCCGCCCATCTCACCAATGCCGGCGTCGAGACCGTGCTGTTCGATCTGCCCGCCAGGGATGGCCCGAAGAGCGGCATCGCGCTCAAGGCGATCGCCAACCTCGCGAAGCTGTCGCCGGCCCCGCTGGCCGACAGGAACCTGGCCGCCGCAATCATCCCGGCTAACTACGACGAACATCTGGATCTGCTCAAGGATGTCGACCTGGTGATCGAGGCGATCGCCGAACGGATGGACTGGAAGCTCGACCTGTACCGCAAGATTGCGCCGCACGTGTCGGCCACCGCGGTGCTGGCCTCGAACACCTCCGGCCTGTCGATCAACGGCCTGGCCGAGGCGCTGCCGCAGGAGATGCGCCACCGCTTCACCGGTGTGCACTTCTTCAATCCGCCGCGCTACATGCACCTGGTCGAGGTGATCCCGACTCGGCTCACCGATCCCGCCGTGGTGGCCGGGCTGGAAGCGTTCCTCACGACGACCGTCGGCAAGGGCGTGGTGATCGCCAAGGACACGCCCAACTTCATCGGCAACCGCATCGGCGTGTTCTCGATGCTGGCGGCGATGCACCACACCGACCAGTTCAAGCTTGGCTTCGACACCGTCGACGCGCTGACCGGCCCCGCGCTGGGTCGACCGAAGAGCGCCACCTATCGCACCGCCGACGTGGTGGGTCTGGACACCATGGCGCACGTCATCAAGACGATGGCCGACACCCTGCCCGACGACCCGTGGCATCAGTACTTCAAGGCGCCGACGTGGCTGAGTGGCCTGATCAAGAAGGGCGCACTGGGACAGAAGACCGGCGGCGGCTTCTACAAGAAGGTGGGCAAGGACATCGTGGTGCTGGACGTGGCCAAACAGGATTTCCGGCCATCCGAGCAGAAGCCGTCCGACGAGGTCGCCGCGATCCTGGCGATCCGCGATCCGGCCGAGAAGTTCGCCAGGCTGCGTGGCTCCAGCGATCCGCAGGCGCAGTTCCTGTGGGCCAGCTTCCGCGACCTGTTCCACTACACCGCCTACCACCTGGCCGACATCGCCGACACCGCGCGCGACGTCGACTTCGCCATTCGCTGGGGCTACGGCTGGAAGCTCGGCCCGTTCGAGACCTGGCAGGCCGCCGGCTGGCAACAGATCGCCGGCTGGATCAGCGAGGACATCGCCGCCGGCAAGGCCATGAGCAGCGCGCCGCTGCCGGCCTGGGTCACCGACGGCCGCAGCGGCGTGCACGGCAAGGACGGTTCGTGGTCGGCGAGCGCCGGCAGCGACAAGCCGCGCTCGCAGCACCCGGTCTACGCGCGCCAGCTATTCCCCGATCCGCTGCTCGGCGAGAAGTTCGACCAGGGCAGCACGGTGTGGGAAAACGACGGCGTGCGGCTGTGGACGCTGGGCGACGACGGCGTCGGCATCCTGTCGTTCAAGACCAAGATGAACACGGTCAACGATGCCGTGCTCGACGGCATCCAGCACGCGATCAAGCTGGCCGAAGCGAAGCTCAAGGCCGTGGTGATCTGGCAGACCGGCGAGCCGTTTTCCGCCGGCGCGGACCTGAAGGGCGCGCTGGGCCTGCTGCAGGCGGGCAAGGTCGACGAGTTCGAGAAGATGGTGGCCAACTTCCAGGCCACCAGCATGGCGATCAAGTACTCGCTGGTGCCGGTGGTATCAGCCGTGCGCGGCATGGCCTTCGGCGGCGGCTGCGAGTTCCAGATGCATTCGGCGCGCACGGTCGCGGCGCTGGAAAGCTACATCGGCCTGGTCGAAGCCGGCGTCGGTCTGCTGCCGGCCGGCGGTGGCCTGCATGAGCTGGCCGTGCGCGCTGCCAAGGCGAACCCGGGCGATCCGTTCGAGGAGCTGAAGAAGGTGTTCGAGACCATCGCCATGGCCAAGGTCTCGGCCAGCGCATTCGAGGCGAAGAACATGGGCCTGCTGCGCGACAGCGACGTGATCGTGTTCAACAGCTACGAGCTGCTCTACGTCGCCAGGCAGGTGGCCCGTTCGCTCGCCGAAAGCGGCTACCGCCCGCCACTGCCGGGTCGCAACGTGCCGGTCGCCGGCGATGTCGGAACCGCCACCTTCAAGGCCTCACTGGCGAATCTGCAGGCCGGCTACTTCGCTTCGCCGCACGACATCGACATCGCCACACGCATCGCCGACTGCCTTTGCGGCGGCGTGATTGAGCGCGGCTCGCTGGTCGACGAGGAGTGGCTGCTGGCGCTGGAGCGCAAGCACTTCGTGGCGCTGGCGCAGACCGAGAAGACCCAGGCCCGCATCGCCCACACCATGGCCACCGGCAAGCCGCTGAGGAATTAAGCGGGGAACCGGGAACGGGGAACAGGGGATGTGGAGGCCGCTGCAAGCATGTGTTCCACGCCCCGCTCCGAACCCGATCCCAGCCGCCTTTGATTGGAGGGTACGAGAACGACACGTCCAGGCCGGCAGCGACACACCAGCGCCATCTGCACGTTCCCCGTTCCCCGTTCCCCGTTTTCACTCCATTGAGAATCCAGCCATGACCAAGCAAGTGCAAGATGCCTACATCGTCGCAGCCACCCGCAGCCCGGTCGGCAAGGCGCCGCGCGGCGTGTTCCGCAACACCCGTCCCGACGACATGCTCGCCCATGTGATCCGCGCCGTGATGGCACAGTGCCCGGGCATCGACCCGCACCGCATCGGCGACGCCATCATCGGTTGCGCCATGCCCGAGGCCGAGCAGGGCATGAACGTGGCGCGCATCGGCGTGCTGCTGGCGGGCCTGCCCGACACCGTGCCGGGCGTCACCATCAACCGCTTCTGCTCGTCCGGCCTGCAGGCGGTGGCGATGGCCGCCGACCGCATCCGCCTCGGTGAGGACGACCTGATGCTCGCCGGCGG
>JAJZGE010000022.1 GCA_021798675.1 Pseudomonadota bacterium
CAGGGGCCCGAAAAGCGACAGGCCCCGCGAGCGGGGCCTGTCGTCGTGGCGGGTCGCTCAGTGCAGCAGCGGGATGATCAGCAGCGCCACGATGTTGATGATCTTGATCAGCGGGTTCACCGCAGGGCCGGCGGTGTCCTTGTAGGGATCACCCACGGTGTCGCCGGTGACGGCGGCCTTGTGCGCCTCCGAACCCTTGCCGCCGTGGTGGCCGTCCTCGATGTACTTCTTGGCGTTGTCCCAGGCGCCGCCGCCGGTGGTCATCGAGATCGCCACGAACAGGCCGGTGACGATGGTGCCGATCAGCACGCCACCCAGCGCCTTCGGCCCCAGCAGCAGGCCCACCACGATGGGCACGACCACCGGTAGCAGCGAGGGCACGATCATCTCGCGGATCGCCGACTTGGTGAGCATGTCCACCGCCTTGTCGTACTGCGGCTTGCCGGTGCCATCCATGATGCCGACGATGTCGCGGAACTGGCGGCGCACCTCTTCCACCACGGCGCCCGCGGCGCGGCCGACCGCCTCCATCGCCATCGCGCCGAACAGGTAGGGGATCAGGCCACCGATCAGCAGGCCGATGATCACCATGTGGTCGGAGAGGTCGAAGCTGTAGGTGATGTCCGGGTGGTTAACCGCGAGGTTGTGCGTGTAGTCGGCGAACAGCACGAGCGCGGCAAGGGCGGCCGAGCCGATCGCGTAGCCCTTGGTCACCGCCTTGGTGGTGTTGCCCACCGCATCCAGCGGGTCGGTGACCCCGCGCACTTCCGGCGGCAGGTCGGCCATTTCGGCGATGCCGCCGGCGTTGTCGGTGATCGGGCCGTAGGCGTCCAGTGCCACGATCATGCCGGCCATCGACAGCATCGAGGTCGCCGCGATGGCGATGCCGTACAGGCCGCCGTGTTCGTAGGCGCCCCAGATCGCGATGCAGATCGCCACCACCGGCAGGCCGGTGGCCTTCATAGACACGCCGAGGCCCGCGATGATGTTGGTGCCGTGACCGGTGGTGGAGGCCTGCGCGATGTGCTTGACCGGCTTGTAGCCGGTGCCGGTGTAGTACTCGGTGATCCAGACGATGGCGCCGGTGAGCACCAGGCCGATCAGCGCGCAAATCCAGAGATTCACCGCGCCGTAGCTGAAGCCGCCCATCAGCTGCATGGTGATCGGCCAGAACGCCGCCGCCGCGAGCACGCCCGACACCGCCACGCCCTTGTACAGCGCGCCCATGATCGAACCGCCGGGCTTCACCCGCACGAACAGCGTGCCGATGATCGAGGCGATGATGGAGACCCCGCCCAGCAGCAGCGGATACAGCACGGCGGTGGTGCCGGCGTCGGTCAGCGTGAGGCCACCGAGCAGCATGGTCGCGATCACCGTCACCGCGTAGGTCTCGAACAGGTCGGCCGCCATGCCGGCGCAGTCGCCCACGTTGTCGCCCACGTTGTCGGCGATCACCGCCGGGTTGCGCGGGTCGTCCTCGGGGATGCCGGCCTCCACCTTGCCGACCAGGTCGGCGCCGACGTCGGCGCCCTTGGTGAAGATGCCGCCGCCCAGGCGCGCGAAGATCGAGATCAGCGAGGAGCCGAAGGCCAGGCCCACCAGCGCGTGCAGCGCCTTTTCGCCGACCACGCCGCTGCGTTCGAGGATCAGCCAGTAACCGGCCACGCCCAGCAACGCCAGGCCCACCACCAGCATGCCGGTGATCGCGCCGCCGCGGAAAGCCACGTCCATCGCCGGACCAAGGCCCTGCCGCGCCGCTTCGGCGGTACGTACGTTGGCGCGTACCGACACGTTCATGCCGATGTAGCCGGCTGCGCCCGAGAGCACCGCGCCGATCAGGAAGCCGCCCGCGGTAGCCCAGGAGAGGAAGAAGCCGATCAGCAGGAACAAGGCTGCGCCTACCAGCGCGATCGTGCCGTACTGGCGATTGAGGTAGGCGCGCGCACCTTCCTGTATCGCCGTGGCGATCTCCTGCATCCGTGCATTGCCCGGCGAGCGCGCGAGAACCCAGCGTGCCGACAAGGCGCCATACAAAACTGCCACCACCGCACACGCGAGCACGATCCACCAGCCATACTGCTGCAGCATCGGAGCCTCCCCATGGTTGTAATGGCCGTCCGGAGCGGGCGGTCGAGGGGAGTATAGGCAGAGCCTCGTGCACATTCTGTTGTGCGGCGCAGCGCGCGGCCTGCTGGTGACGCTCCGTGGTCAATATCCGGCGTGCTGCGGTCATGGAGTGGCCGATCTCAACCTGACGCAGGTTCGCGAAAGCGTGCTACCGCGATGTCACATGGTTTTCCCTGGCAACTGCGGCAAGGCCGGCTGTCGGAAAAGTCCGGTGCAAGCTTTTCGTCTCCATGCTGCCCGCCTGGTCGCGTCAACGCGTGTCGGCGGGCCTTCGGTACAGCCGTTCCACGTCCTCCGGACGGCACAGCTGGGTGCCGGCGGCGAGCAGCGCGGCTGCACCCGCTGCAATGCCGTAGCGCGCGGCCTCACGCAGGTCCAGGCCGCGGATCAATCCCACCAGGACGCCGGCCAGCATGGAATCCCCGGCGCCCACGGCAGTCTTTGCCGGGACCTGCACGGCGGGCAGGCGTTCGACCCCTTGCGTGCTCGCCAGCAGCGCCCCGCGCGCACCGAGGGATACGATCGCGACCTCGCAGCGCCCCTGCTCGATCAGGCCGCGTGCCGCTTGTTCTTCCTCGCGTTCGCCCTGCACCGGGTGGCCGAGCAGGCCTTCCAGCTCGCCCATGCTGGGCTTCAGCAAGTGGACGCCGGTTCCGGCGTGCCGCAGCGCCGGTCCGGAAGTGTCCAGCACCAGGCGGACGCCGAGTCGCCCGGCCAGATCCCCGACGTGCGCGTAGAAATCCTCGGGAGCGCCGCGGGGCAGGCTGCCGCTGGCGACGATGAAGTCGGCGCCAGCGGCAGCGGTTGCCAGCGCATCGAGGCAGCGCTGCTGGTCGGGGCCACCGATCTCCGGGCCGGGGAGGATGAAGCGGTATTGCTGGCCGCTTTCGCGCTCGGCGACGTTGAGGCTCTCGCGCGTGAATCCCTTGATCGGGACGGCCACATGCGCAACGCCTTCCTGCCGCAGCAGGTCACCGATCAGCTCGCCTGCGGCGCCACCCGCCGGAAATACCGCGCGGGCATCGACGCCAAGGGCGTGAACCACCCTGGCGACGTTGATGCCGCCGCCGCCCGGATCGTAGCGCGGTGCATCGCAGCGCAACTTCCGCTCGGGCTCGATCCGCTGGATCGACGTCGCGATATCCAGCGCCGGGTTCATCGTCAGCGTGACGATTCTCGCCATGGCGGCCTCCGCTGGCCGTGGATCGATCAGTGTTCGAAAGTCGGCAGCTTCTTCGTCACGCTGGTGTTCTTCAGGCGTCCGTACATCGGCAGCCCGTCGCGCCCGTGCGGCGGGTGCGCCTCGCCCTGGATCAGCGGGGCGAGATAGCGCCTTGCGGCTGCGGTGATGCCGAAGCCGTCGCGGGTGAGGAAACTGCCCGGCATCTTCTTCTCGCGGTTGGCGATCTTGTGCAGCGCCGCCGGTTCGACTTTCCAGCGGTACGGCGCATCGCTGCTGCGCACGATCACCGGCATCACTGCGTTCATGCCGGCCAGCGCGTAGTCCACGGCGGCCTGTCCCACCGCGTAGGCCTGTTCGGCGTCGGTCTTGGATGCCAGGTGGCGTGCAGAGCGCTGCAGGTAGTCGGGCAGCGCCCAGTGGTACTTGTAGCCCAGCTTTTCCTTCACCAGCGCGGCCAGCACCGGCGCCACGCCGCCCAACTGCGAGTGACCGAATGCGTCGCGTGTGCCCGCCTCGGCGAGAAACTGTCCCTCGGCATTGCGGATGCCTTCGGAGGCGACCACGGTGCACCAGCCCACGCGTTCCACCGTGGCTTTGACCTTGGCCAGGAAGGCCTGTTCGTCGAACACGCGCTCGGGGAACAG
Organism: Pseudomonadota bacterium; assembly: GCA_021798675.1. The sequence continues at coordinate 3,955 of JAJZGE010000022.1, forward strand.
GATGATGTGCGGCGGCGCATCCGCGCCTTCGCCGGCCAGGCCGGCAGCTGCGGCGATCCAGCCTGCATGGCGACCCATCACCTCGAGGATGAATACCTTGGTGGACGTGTTGGCCATCGAGGCGACGTCCAGGCTGGCTTCCAGCGTGGACACCGCGGTGTACTTCGCCACCGAGCCGAAGCCGGGGCAGCAGTCGGTGACGGCGAGGTCGTTGTCCACCGTCTTCGGCACGCCGATGCAGCGGATGTCGTAGTCCATGGCCTTGCCCAGCTGCGAGATCTTCAGCGCGGTGTCGGCCGAGTCGTTGCCGCCGTTGTAGAGGAACCAGCGGATGTCGTGCGCGCGGAACACCTCGATCAGGCGCTCGTACTCGGCGCGGTTCGCTTCCAGCGACTTGAGCTTGTAGCGGCAGCTGCCGAACGCACCGCCGGGGGTGTGGCGCAATGCCGCAACGGCGGTCCTCGTTTCCTTGGTGGTGTCGATCAGTTCCTCGCGCAGCGCGCCGAGGATGCCGTTGCGTGCGGCGTACACCTGGACACCCTTCGCGCGCGCCGCTTCGATCACGCCGGCCGCGGTGGCGTTGATCACGGCGGTGACGCCGCCGGACTGGGCATAGAGCAGGCGGCCGGATAAGGCGGTGCGGGTCGGCATGGCGATCTCCTGGCGTGGGGGTCCAGTATTGCGCCAATGCGACGCAGGCCGGTACTTCGGCGCCGTTTCCGTTTGACGACAATGGCCTTCAAACGCTACCGTGAAAGCCATTTCCCAGGGAATCGGCGGCCGTCCGCCGCCATTGTGGAGCGATATGCGACTCGTGCTACTCGGTGCGCCCGGTTCGGGCAAGGGCACCCAGGCCGCCCGGCTGAAGAACGACCTGGGCGTGCCGCACATCTCCACCGGCGACATGCTGCGCGCGGCCGTGGCCGCGGGCACGCCCACCGGGCTGAAGGCCAAGGCGGTGATGGACGCCGGCAAGCTGGTCTCCGACGACATCCTGCTGGCCATGCTGGAAGAGCGCCTGGCCCAACCCGACGCGAACAACGGCTTCATCCTCGACGGCTACCCGCGCAACCTCGCGCAGGCCGACGCGCTCGACCACCTGCTCGCCCGCATCGGTCAGCCGCTGGACGCGGTGGTCAAGCTGGAGGTGCCGAACGAGGCGATCATCGGCCGCTGCGAGATCCGCTACGCCGCTGAGCACCGCAAGGACGACGATCCGGCGGTGGTGCGCGACCGCCTCAAGGTCTACGCCGAGCAGACCGCGCCGGTGGCGGATTTCTACGCCAAACGCGGCACGCTGCAGGTCGTCGACGGCGTGGGCGAGCTGGACGAGGTCACCGCCCGCGTGAAACGCGCGCTCAGGGCCGAAGCGGCGGCTGCCAACGGCTGAGGCCGCTTTCACCCGCTCCCGGTCGGAGAGTGGGTCGGGACGAGCGCCGGGCGGAGCGGATCCGTCCGGATCCGCGAAACCTCACGCCCCTGCCAGTTCCGCGCCCTCACGCAAGTCCCACACCCTCGCCCCCAGCCCCTCTCCCGGCGGGAGAGGGGAGCAAGCATCGGCGAGAGGAATGGGTTTCACGACATGCGTCTGCACATCCTCGGCATCTGCGGCACCTTCATGGGCGGCGTCGCCGCGCTGGCGCGCGAACTGGGACATGACGTCGAAGGCTCCGACGCCAACGTCTACCCGCCAATGAGTACGCAGCTCGAAGCGCTGGGCATCCGCCTGATGGACGGCTATGCGGCGGATCACCTCGAGCCCGCGCCCGACCTCGTGGTGGTGGGCAACGCGATGACCCGTGGCAACCCGGCGATCGAATACATGCTCGACGCGCAGCTGCGTTACATCTCCGGCCCGCAATGGCTGGGCGAGACGCTGCTGCCGGGACGCGAGGTGCTGGCGGTGGCCGGCACGCACGGCAAGACCACCACCACCAGCCTGCTGGCGCATCTGCTCGAGAGCGCCGGCCTGGCGCCTGGCTTCCTGATCGGCGGCGTGCCGGGCAATTTCGGTGTCTCCGCGCGGCTGGGCGCGGGCAAGCCGTTCGTGATCGAGGCGGACGAGTACGACACCGCGTTCTTCGACAAGCGCTCGAAGTTCGTGCACTACCGTCCGCGCATCGCCATCCTCAACAACCTCGAATACGACCACGCGGACATCTTCCCCGACGTGGCGGCGATCCAGCGCCAGTTCCACCATCTGGTGCGCACGGTACCGGGCAACGGACGGCTGATCGTCAACGCCCACGACGAGCGCCTCGCCGAGGTGCTGGCGATGGGCTGCTGGACGCCGGTGCAGAGCTTCGGCATCGGCTGCGGCGATTGGCAGGCCGAACTGGTCGAGGCGGATGGCAGCGCGTTCCGCGTGTTGCGGGGCGGCGAGTTGCTGGGCGAGGTGCGCTGGTCGCTGCTGGGCAACCACAGCGTGATGAACGCGCTGGCTGCGCTGGCCGCGGCGAGCGCGGCAGGCGCCGATCCACGCGCATTGCTGCCTGCCTTCGCCGGCTTCGAGAGCGTGAAGCGGCGCATGGAGCTGGTGGGCGACGTGGGCGGCGTGCGCGTGTACGACGATTTCGCGCACCACCCCACCGCGATTGCCACCACGCTGGCCGGCCTGCGCGCCAAGGTGGGCGAGGCGCGCATCGTGGTGGCCCTGGAGCCGCGTTCCAATTCGATGCGGCTGGGCGCGCATGCCGAGGCGCTGGCGCCCTCGCTGGCGGATGCCGATGCGGTGCTGTTCCTGCATCGCCCCGGACTGCCATGGGATGCGCAGCGCGTCATCGATGCCCTGCACGGCCGCGGCAGCACCGCGGCCAGCGTCGATGGGTTGCTGGCGGCGCTGCGCGTCGAGGTGCGGCCGGGCGACCACGTGGTGTTCATGTCCAACGGTGGCTTCGAGGGCGCGCCGCGGCGTTTCGCTGCATCGCTGGCGCGCTGAGCGGGTCGGAAGCCCCGCGTCCGCCGGTGCGTCAGGCCTGCCGCTGGGTTTCCAGGGCTTCCGCCTCGGCGCGCGCCCGGCGCAGCTTGCGGAGCAGCCGGCTGTGCAACTTGATCGCGGCGGAGGCCGGCCACCGCCGGCCAGGAAACATCGATCGCCGCTCCCTCCAGACGGCCGCCAGCAGCGGCAGGCTGCCCGATCCGCGGTAGGCGCGCTCGATCGCCTGCAGCATGGCGCCGGCGCGCCGGGTCTCGCCGAGTCCGCTGGACATCCATGCGCGCAACAGGTGTTGGCGTTCCCCGAACCAGACCAGGTTGCGATTGGCCAACCGCGTGGGCGAGGCCTTGCCGATGGCGGAAAACGCCTGTTCGTGCCGGCGAAACTGCACGAGGGCTTCATCGACGTAGACAATGCCCTCGCTGGCGGCCGCGTACAGCGCCAGCTGCCAGTCGTAGTAGAGCGCCGGCGCCAGCGGGCAGGCGCGCGCGAACAGCTCGCGCCGCAGCAGCATCGCGTGGCCGGACGCCGAGTTGGCGAAGACGAACTGCATCGGATTCGCGCCATGCAGCATCTCGATGTCGTCGGACACGCGCCGGCCCGTAGGGGTGCCTTCGTCGTCGATGTAGAGCGAATCGCAGTAGGCCATGTCGTGGCCGTCGATGGCTGCAAGCAGGCGGGACAGCTTGGTCGGGTGCCAGATGTCGTCCTGGTCGCTTGGCGCGAGAAACTCTCCGCCGCAGAGCGACATGGCATGTTCGAAACTGCGGGTGGGTCCCAGGTTTTCCGGATTGGCGTGCACGCGCACGCGCGGGTCGCGGGCGGCGTACGCATGCAGGATCTCGAGGCTCTCGTCGCCGGAGCCGTCGTCCACCGCGACCACCTCGATCCGCACGTCCTGCTGCGCCAGGATGGAATCCATCTGCGGCCGCAGGAACCTGGCGCCGTTGTAGACGCTGATCGCCACGGAGATCAGTGGCTGGGAGGGTGGGGGACTGTGCATGGCCAGGGAGCCGGGTAGGTGGTGGAGCGGATGGTTGACGGAGCCGGCAGATCATCGACGCCAAACCGTGCAGCGTCAAAGGGCGGCTGGACCGCGCGAGGTGGCGGCGCGCGGCTGTCCGGTGAGGGGCTGCGCCGCCGTGCGCTCGCTACACTCTGCGCATGGCTGGACGAATTTCCCGTGCCGAGCTGCCGCTGTTCCCGCTGTCGACGGTGCTGTATCCGGGCGGGCGGCTCGAGCTGCGCATCTTCGAACCGCGCTACCTGGACCTGGTGCGCGAGTGCACGCGTGACGACTGCGGTTTCGGCGTGTGCCTGATCCTGGCGGGGCGCGAGGCGGGCGAGCCGGCCCTGCCGGCGGCGGTGGGCACGCTGGCGCGCATCGTGGATTTCCATCACGGCGCGGGCGGCCTGCTCGGCATCGTGGCCGAGGGCGGCCAGCGCTTCCGGGTGCGACGCACGCGGGTGCGTGCCGATGGCCAACTGCGCGGCGAAGTGGAGTGGTGGCCGGAGGAGCCGCCCGCGCCGGTGCCGGTCGAGCTGGCCCTGCTGCAGGCGATTGCCGAACGCCTGGTCGAGACGATGGCGCCGCAGTGGAAGCATGTGCCGCGCGAACGCTACGACGACGCGCGCTGGCTGGGCTTCCGGCTCGCCGAGCTGCTGCCGCTGGGCGGCGACGAACGCCAGCGCCTGCTGGAACTGGTCGATCCGCTGCAACGCCTCGCCGAGCTGCGCGATATCCTGCCGCGCTTCCAGAAAGCCTGATCGCATCCATCGTCATCGGAAACTCGCATGAGCACATTGGCCGGCAAGACCCTGTTCATCACTGGCGCCTCGCGCGGCATCGGCCTGGCCATTGCGCTGCGCGCCGCCCGCGACGGCGCCAACGTGGCGATCGCCGCCAAGAGCAGCGTGCCCAACCCGAAGCTGCCCGGCACCATCCACACCGCGGCGGCGGCGGTGGAGGCGGTTGGCGGCAAGGCGCTGGCGCTGAAGTGCGACATCCGCGAGGAAGAGAGTGTGCACGCCGCCGTATCAGCCACGGTCGAGGCCTTCGGCGGCATCGACATCCTGGTCAACAACGCCAGCGCGATCTGGCTGGCCGGCGCGCTGGACACGCCGATGAAGCGCTTCGACCTGATGCAGCAGGTCAATGCGCGCGGCACCTTCCTGTGCGCGCAGGCTTGCCTGCCGCACCTGCTCAAGGCGGCGAACCCGCACATCCTCACGCTGGCGCCACCGCCCTCGCTGCAGCCGAAGTGGTGGGCGCCGCACACCGGCTATACCCTGGCCAAGATGGGCATGAGTTTCGTCACCCTGGGCCTGGCGGGCGAATTCGGCCCGCGCGGCGTGGCGGTGAACGCGCTGTGGCCGCGCACCATCGTCGCCACCGATGCGCTGAACATGATTCCCGGCGTGGACCTGAAGCGCTGCCGCAAGCCGGAAATCGTCGCCGACGCCGCGCACGCGGTGCTGACCCGGCCGGCCGCGGGTTTCGCGGGGCAGTTCCTGATCGACGAGGAAGTGCTGCGCGAGGCGGGCGTCGTGGATTTCGCGCCGTACGCGGTCGACCCCGCACAGACCCTGTTGCCCGACCTGTTCCTCGATTGAGCGCCGGGCCGACCGTCCTGCGGTCCCGACAGCCTGGCCGGACGCATCCGGCCTTTTTCCAACAACGGCGCTCCCCGGCGCCGAGGAGATGACGATGAAATACCTCCACACCATGGTCCGCATCCGCGACATCGACGCCAGCCTGCGCTTCTACTGCGAAGGGCTGGGCCTGAAGGAGATGCGCCGCATGGAAAACCCGGCGGGCAAGTACACCCTGATCTTCCTCGCCGCGCCCGGCTCGCCGGAGGCGGAAGTCGAGCTGACCTACAACTGGGGCTCGACCGAGGACTACGGCAGTGCGCGCAATTTCGGCCACCTGGCCTTCCGCGTGGAGGACATCTACGCCACCTGCGCCCGCCTGCAATCCATGGGTTACACCATCCACCGTCCGCCGCGGGACGGGCACATGGCCTTCGTGCGTTCGCCCGACCTGATCTCGGTCGAGCTGCTGCAGGACGGCCACCTGCCGCCGCAGGAGCCCTGGGTCTCGATGCCCAACAGCGGAAATTGGTAGCCCAGCACCTTTCCGGCGCGAATTGCAAGCGCGTTCGTCATGAATCCGCCCAAGTGGGGCGCGTACAGTGCAAGTCGTATCGCATTTCATAGCGGTGGCGGGCGGGGCTGATCGCACCAGCGAGGACGGATTCGGTCGCCGGTCGGATCGCCACCCAGGGGCGAGCCATGGTTGGAATGATGGAAAAACCCAGGCGCTGTGTCGTCTGGTTCGGACAACCGGCCCCG
>JAJZGE010000023.1 GCA_021798675.1 Pseudomonadota bacterium
GTTCCAGGCGGCGAACAGGCTGCTCCAGTTCCACTTGAACAGCGTCTCGCTGCCGAGGAACAGCTTGATGCCGAGCTTCTCCTTCGGCCGGCCGACCCGATGGCTGAGGCTGGCCAGGCCGTAGCGCACCAGCATCGTCTCGAACGCCTCGCGGTTGGCCACCGCCACCTGCAGCACCGCGCCCAGCTCCTCGTTGAACAGCCCGCGCAAAGTCGCCTCGGCCCAGCCGTCCAGATGGATCTCCAGGCCGCAGTGGCCGGCAAACGCCATCTCCAGCAGGGTGACGATGGCGCCACCGTCGGAGCGGTCGTGATACGCCAGCAGCAGGCCGGCGCGGTTGGCCTCCTGCACCAGCTCGAACAGCGCCTTCAGCTGGCGGGCATCCTCCAGATTCGGCGGCAGGCCACCGCTGCGGTTGAATACCTGGGTCAGCGCCGAGGCGCCGAGCCGGTCGCGGCTCGCGCCCAGATCGATCAACCACAAATCAGAATCGCCCCGGTCCAGCCGCAGCTGCGGGGTCAGCGTGCGGCGCACGTCGCTGACGCGGGCAAAGCCGGTGATCACCAGCGACACCGGCGCCACCGTGCGCTGCGGCTGCTCGCCGTCGCGCCACACCGTCTGCATCGACAGCGAGTCCTTGCCAACCGGAATCGAGATGTCCAGCTGCGGGCATAGCTCCAGCCCGATCGCCTTGACCGCGTCGAACAGCGCCGCATCCTCGCCGGGATGATTGACCGCAGCCATCCAGTTGGCCGACAGGCGGATCTCGCCGAGGCTGTCGATCGCCGCGGCGGCGAGGTTGGTGATCGCCTCGCCTACCGCCAGCCGCGCCGCGTCGGCGCTGCTCAGCAGCGCCACCGGCGCGCGCTCGGCCATCGCCATCGCCTCGCCCGCATAGCCGTCGAAATCGGCGATGGTCACCGCGCAGTCGGCCACCGGCACCTGCCACGGACCGACCATCGGGTCGCGATGGTTGAGCCCGCCGACGGTGCGGTCGCCGATGGTGATCAGGAAACTCTTGCTGCCCACGGTGGGCAGCCGCAGCACCCGCAGCAGCGCCTCGTCCAGGCTGATGCCGGTCAGATCCGGCACCAGATCCAGGCGCGGCTTGACCCGCTTCGCCTCGCGATGCATGCGCGGCGGCTTGCCGAACAGCACATCCATCGGCAGGTCGATCACTTCCAGCGCGCGGCGCGGGTCGGTGACGCGCAGCCGCCGTTCGGCGGTGGCCTCGCCGACCACCGCGTACGGACAGCGCTCGCGCCGGCAGATCGCCTCGAACTCGACCAGTTGCTCCGGTCCGATCGCCAGCACGTAGCGCTCCTGCGACTCGTTGCTCCACACCTGCATGGGCGACAGCTGCGGATCATCGCAGGGGATCAGCGAGAGGTCGATCACACCGCCGACGCCGGCATCGTTGAGCAGCTCGGGAATCGCGTTGGAGAGGCCGCCCGCGCCGACGTCATGCACGCTGACGATCGGGTTGGCGTCGCCGCGCGCGCAGCAGGCGTCGATGACTTCCTGGCAGCGCCGCTCCATCTCGGCGTTGTCGCGCTGCACCGAGGCGAAGTCCAGCTCCGCGCTGGAGGCACCGGAGGCGACCGACGAGGCGGCGCCGCCGCCCAGTCCGATCAGCATGGCCGGGCCGCCCAGCACGATCACCCGGTTGCCCGGCTGCACGGCGCGCTTGAGCACGTCGCCGGGGCGCAGGTTGGCGAGACCGCCGGCCAGCATGATCGGCTTGTCATAGCCACGGCGCAGGCCAGGCTCGCCGGTTTCGTGCTCGTAGCTGCGGAAATAGCCGCCCAGACACGGGCGCCCGAACTCGTTGTTGAAGGCGGCGGCACCGAGCGGGCCGTCACGCATGATCTCGAACGCGGACGCCATCCGCGGCGGCAGCGGGCGGTCCACTTCCCACGGCTGCGGGTGGCCGGGGATGCGCAGGTCGGAGACCGAGAAGCCGGTGAGCCCAGCCTTCGGCTTGCCGCCGCGGCCGGTGGCGCCCTCGTCGCGGATCTCGCCGCCGGCGCCAGTGGCCGCGCCAGGCCACGGCGCGATCGCGGTGGGATGGTTGTGCGTCTCCACCTTGATCGCGTAGTTGATGCGCTCGTCGTGGCCGCGCCAGACGCCGTCGGCCGGGTCGGCGAAGAAGCGCCGGCCGACGCTGCCCTCGATCACCGCCGCGTTGTCCGAATAAGCCGACAGTGTGTGCGCCGGCGACTGCCGGTGGGTGTGCTTGATCATGCCGAACAGGCTGCTGTCCTGCGCCATGCCGTCCACCGTCCAGCTGGCGTTGAAGACCTTGTGCCGGCAGTGCTCGGAGTTGGCCTGGGCGAACATGAACAGTTCGGCGTCGGTGGGGTCGCGGCCCAGCTCGCCGTAGCGCTCGACCAGGTAGTCGATCTCGTCCTCGGCCAGCGCCAGGCCGAGCCGCGCATTGGCCTCGGCGAGCGCGCCGTGCGGGTCCGCCGCCAGCGCCACATGCACCAGCGAGCCTGGCGATCCGGCCAGAAACAGCCCCTGCGCCGCGTCGATGTCGGTCAACACCGACTGCGTCATCGCATCGTGCAGCAGCGCCAATATGGCGGCATGGTCGGGCGCCGCGGCTGGCGGCAGACCGGCGATCTGCCAGGCCAGCCCGCGTTCCACCCGACGCAGCTGAAAGCCCGCGCCGTGCAGGATGTCGGTGGCCTTGCTCGACCACGGCGAGATCGTGCCCAGCCGTGGCACCACCCATAGCGTGGCAGGCGCCGGCGCCGCATCCTGCGCTTCCAGCACGGCCAGCAGGCGCTGCCGCGCGGCACCTTCGGGCGTCGCATCGGCATCGAGAAAATAGACGAACCACGACGCCTGCACGCGCACGCCGCGATGCAGGGCATCCAGGCGGGCATTCAGGCGTTCGAGGCGGAACGGCGAGAGGGCGTTCTGCCCGTCGAGTGCGATCATGCGGGGCAACGGCACTGTGCGATGGAAACGCCTATTCTAGCCGATGCTGCAACACCGCATGAACGCGGCCGGCGCGCCGGCCAAGGCACACCAGCCTCAGCTGCCCTTCTGCAGCGCCTGCAGCAGCTGCTCCGGCGTCATGTAGCCGCCCAGCGAGCTGCCGTCAGCGGCGAAGATGGTCGGCGTGCCGGTGACCCCGAGCCTGAGGCCGAGGTCGAACTCGTGCTTGACCGGATTGACGCAGCTCGCGGACTTCGGCGCGTGACCATCCTTGGCCTGTTCGAACGCCGCCTTGCGATCGGCCGCGCACCATACCGAGACCATCTCGGTATACGTCGGGGTGGGCCGGCCGGCGGTGGTGGTCACGCCTTCGCGCGGCCACGCCAGGTATTCCACCGCGATGCCGGCGCGGTTGAACGCCGCCATGTGATCATGCAGGGCGCGGCAGAAGCCGCAGTTGACGTCGGTGAACACGGTGACCGTGTACTTCGGATGCGCCGGCGCGTACACGATGCGCTCGGATGCCGGTACCTTCGCCAGCTCCACCTTGCGATAGCTGGCCCAGGCGGCGTCGCTGAGATTCTGCTTGCGGCTGAGGTCCAGCAGGTCGCCGTGCAGCAGGTACTTGCCGTCGGCGCTGATGTAGAGCAGCTGGCCGGAGGCGATCACCTGGTAGAAACCCGGCAGCGGCGCCGGCTCGATCGAATCGACCTCGGCCTTGCTCGACAGCGAGGCGATCGCCTGCCGCACCATCCGGGTCACCGCCGGCGTGACCGCGGCGGCGGGCGGCGCGGCCACTTCGGCTGCCGCGCTCACGGCACACGCTGCCCCGCCAAGGCACAGCGCGAGCAGCAGGTTTTTCAGCATCCGCATCGTCAATCTCACACTGTCCGGAGCGTCGGCAGGTTGCGCCGATATGGCCTGACATTCTGGCACAGGTCGCCTGGGTGGCACGCTCGCTCAGCCACGCGGATGGTGCTGCGCGTGCAGCCGCTTCAGACCTTCCTTCGCCACCAGCGTATAGATCTGGGTGGTGCTGAGCGAGCTGTGGCCGAGCAGCATCTGCAGCGCGCGCAGGTCGGCGCCGTGATTGAGCAGGTGGGTGGCGAACGAGTGCCGCAGCACGTGCGGCGAGATGCGTCTGGCATGGATGCCGGCGGTCAGCGCGTGGCGCTTCACCAGCGTCCAGAACATCTGCCGGGAGATGCCCTCACCGCGGTTGCTGAGGAACAGTGCGGCGGGCTGGCGGCCTTTCGCCAGCGCGGGCCGCGCGTCGGCCAGATACGCGCCGATGCGCTCCAGCGCCACCTCGCCCACCGGCACCAGCCGATCCTTGCCGCCCTTGCCGGTGACGCGCAGCACGCCCTGGCGCGGATTGAGCGCGGCCAGCGGCAGCTCGACCAGTTCGGACACGCGCAGGCCGCAGGCGTACATCAGCTCCAGCATGGCGCGGTCGCGCAGGCCCAGCGGCGTGCCGAGGTCCGGCGCGTCGAGCAGCCTCTCGATCTCGCGTTCGGCCAGCGCCTTGGGCAGGCTGCGCGGCAGTCGCGGCCGCTCGATCAGCAGGGTCGGATCGGCAAACCCCGGCTGCTCGCGCAGCACGAAGGCGTAGTAGCGGCGGAACGCCGACTGCCGCCGCGCGATCGAACGCACCGCGCCGGCCTGTGCACCGTGGTATGCCGAGATGTCCTCGCGCCGCGCGGTGCCCAGCGTGCGCCCGCGCCCGGCCAGCCAGCCGGCCAGCGCCTGCAGGTCGCGGCGGTAGGCCTCCAGCGTGCGGTCAGCAAGGCCGTCCTCCGACCACACGCGTTCCAGGAACGCGGCAATGCTGCGGCGGTCGGCTTCGGCGATACTGGCGGCAGTTTTTTTCCTCATGCGCACGATGCTGGACATTGCGCGCGCGCTACGCAAGCGACCCGACCCTGATGCCCGACGCATACCACTTTGCCGCTCTGCCCTGCCCACTGTGGCGACGCCTGCTGGCGCTGGTCTATGACCTGTTGATCGTGGTGGCGCTCATGCTGGTGGCAAACATGCTCGGGCTGGCGCTTACCGGCGGACATCTGCTGGACGACCGGCAGCATCTGCGCGCGACTTGGTTTCCATTGTTCGAGGCCGGGTGCGTGGGCGGCTACTTTCTGGCGTCGTGGCGACGTGGTGGCCAGACCATCGGCATGCGCCCGTGGCACATCCGGGTCACCCGCGACGACGGCGGCGTACTCTCGCTGCAACAGGCGGCGATCCGCGTGCTGGCGGCCGCAGTACCGCTGCTGCTGCTCATGTTGGATCCCTGGATCGGGTTGCCGGCGACGCTGTTGACGCTATTGGCCGCCTGGGCAGGCTGGTTCGCCGTGGCGTTGTTCGATCCGCGCCGGCGCGCCCTGCATGACCTGGTCGCCGGCACCGAGTTGCGCCGGTTGGATTGAGCAGCCTTCGTACGGCGCGGCCTTCGCACGGTGCAGCTTTCACACGCCGCACAGCCCGTGCAGGTTCCAATCGACTGATGCCCAGCCCACACCGCACCGAACTCCGCCGCGATGCCGAACTGATCCGCGCCAACCGCAGCTTCTACGACACGCTGTGGACGCAGGCGCGACTGGTTGAGCCGCAGCGTTTCAACACCTGGCCGCTGCTCAGCCAGCTGGCGGCCGCCGCGCCGCACCGACTGGAGGTGGCGCCGGGCCTGCGACCGCGGCTGCCGCTGCAGGGCACCTGCTTCGTCGATCTCAGTCAGGCCGCGCTGCACCGCCTGCAGCAGCGTGGTGCCACCGCGGTGCACGGCATGATCGGCGCACTGCCCTGGCGGGACGCCAGTTTCACGCTGATCTGCGCGCTGGATATTCTCGAACACGTGGACGACGACGCCGCCGCGCTGGCGGAGCTGGCGCGGGTGGCGGCACCCGGCGCCGACCTGCTGCTGTCGGTGCCGCTGCATCCGCAAGCATGGACCGCATTCGACGATTTCGTCGGCCACTGCCGGCGCTATGAGCCGGCACCGCTGGTCGCACGGCTGGCGCAGCACGGCTTCCAGATCGAGCAAAGCGCGGTGTACGGCATGCAGCCGAAGTCCTCGTGGCTGCTCGATCTCGGCCAGTGGCATCTCACCCACCGGCGCGAGCGCGCGATGTGGTGGTACAACCGGGTGTTCATGCCGCTGGGCCTGCATTTCCAGAAGCCGCTGCGCTGGCACGCCGGCCTCGGCACCACCGCGGACGTGGACGAGCTGCTGCTGCGCTGCCGCTACCGTCCGCTACCCGCCTGAGCCGCGCTGGCGCGCGCCCCGCAAGACTTTGCGGCATCGCAACACGACAGGCGCAAACGGCGCTAAGATGGGCACTGACCGTATGGGTAGCAGCGTACCGATGCTTTATCAAATCCACGAATGGCAGCGCTCGTTTCTCGGCCCGCTGAGCTACTTCGCGCAAGCCAACGCACGCATGCTGAACGACAACAGCAGCCCGCTCGCGCAGCTGCCCGGGGCGCAGCGCATGGCAGCCGGCTACGAGCTGTTTCACCGGCTGGGCAAGGAATACGAGAAGCCCGCGTTCGGCATCCACGGCGCCAGTGCGCACGACCACGAGATCGCGGTGGTCGAGCGGATCGCGCTGAACAAGCCGTTCTGCCAGCTGAAGCGCTTCAAGCGCTTCAGCGACGATCCGGACACCATCGAGAAGATGAAGAACGACCCGGTGGTGCTGGTGGTCGCACCGCTGTCCGGCCATCACGCCACGCTGTTGCGCGATACCGTGCGCACCCTGCTGCGCGACCACAAGGTCTACATCACCGACTGGGTCGACGCACGCATGGTGCCGACCGCGGCCGGCGCATTCGGGCTGGACGATTACATCGGCTACATCGAGGAATTCATCCGCCACATTGGCGCCGCGTCGCTGCACGTGATCTCCGTGTGCCAACCTACCGTGCCGGTGCTGGCGGCGGTTTCGCTGATGGCCGCGCGCGGCGAGGACACCCCGCGCAGCCTGACCATGATGGGCGGTCCGATCGACCCGCGGCGCAGCCCCACCGGTGTCAACGACCTGGCCATGCGCCAGCCGTTTTCGTGGTTCAAGGGCAACGTGATCCACACGGTTCCGCCGAACTACCCGGGCCACGGCCGTGAGGTCTATCCGGGCTTCCTGCAGCATGCCGGCTTCATCGCGATGAACCCCGGCCGGCACCTCAACTCGCATTGGGATTTCTACCAGGACCTGCTCCGCGGCGACCTCGACGACGCCGAGTCGCACCGCAAGTTCTATGACGAGTACAACGCCGTGCTCGACATGCCGGCCGAGTTCTATCTGGACACCATCGACAAGGTATTCCAGCGCACCCTGCTACCGCGCGGCCTGTGGGATGTGGGCGGCGAGCGGGTGAACCCGGCCGCGATCCGGCACAGCGCCCTGCTCACCATTGAGGGCGAGCTGGACGACATCTCCGGCCTCGGCCAGACCGAGGCCGCACACGGCCTGTGCAGCGGCATCCCGGCCAAGCGGCGGCAGCACCAGGTGATCGAAGGCGCCGGCCACTACGGCATCTTCAGCGGTCGCCGCTGGCGCGAGACGGTGTACCCGCAAGTGCGCGACTTCATCCGCAAGTTCGATCGCGCCACGTAGCCGGGCACGAGGCCTGATCGACGCCATTGCGCAGCCCGCGATGGCGCTTAGCAGTAGCGCGTGGGATCGCTGAGGCCCGCTTCCCGAAAGCCCTGCGCACGCAGCCGGCACGCATCGCAGTGGCCGCAGGCGCGGCCTTCCTCATCGGCCTGATAGCAGCTCACGGTGATCGAGAAATCCACTCCGAGCCGCTGGCCCTCGCGCGCGATGTCGGCCTTGCCCATGCGCATCAGCGGCGCATGGATGCGCATGCCGGCCCCTTCGACGCCGGCCTTGGTCGCCACGTTGGCGAGCCGCTCGAACGCCTCGATGAACGCCGGCCGGCAATCGGGATAACCCGAATAGTCGACCGCGTTGACGCCACACCAGATGTCGCTGCTGCCCAGCACCTCGGCCCAGCCGAGCGCGATCGACAGCATGATCGTGTTGCGCGCCGGCACGTAGGTGACCGGTATGCCGCCGTCAGCGCCGGTGCTGTCCATCGGCACATCGATGTCGGCGGTGAGCGCCGAACCACCGATGCTGCGCAGATCCACCGCCACGGTCTTGTGCTCGACCGCCCCCAGCATCTGCGCCACGCGCGCCGACGCTGCCAGCTCGGAGCCGTGGCGCTGCCCGTAGGCCACGCTGAGGGCATGCACCTGATAGCCCTGCTCGCGCGCCAGCGCGATGGTGACGGCCGAATCCATGCCGCCGGACACCAGCACGACAGCCTTGCGCAAAGCGTTTTGAGACATGACTTCTGTTCCACACAGGGGCGCCGGCGAATGCACCAGCACGCGAAATTCTGGAGCGGCCCGGGCGTCGCTCAATGCCCGGCGGCGTCGTTCCACAGCAGCTTGTGCAGCTGCAGCTGGAACCGCACCGGCAGCCGGTCGGCGATGATCCATTCGGCCAGCTGGCGCGGTTCGATCGCACCATGCACCGGCGAGAAAAATACCATGCAGCGCTGCGCCAGCGTGCGCTCGATCAGCGTGGCGCAGGCCCACTCATAATCCGCGCGGCTGGCGATCACGAGCTTGAGCTGGTCGTGCGGCAGCAGGTGATCGAGGTTCGACCACAGGTTGCGTGCGCTTTCGCCCGAATCGGGCGCCTTCAGATCCATTACCTTGTGCACGCGTGGATCGACGGCGGAGACATCCAGCGCGCCGGAGGTTTCCAGCGACACCTGGTAACCCGCGTCGCACAGCTTCTGCAGCAGCTGCAGGCAGCGCTTCTGCGCCAGCGGCTCGCCGCCGGTCACGCAGACGTGGCTGGCGCCGTGCGAGGCCACCTCGGCCAGGATGTCCTCAATCGTGCGCCAGTCGCCGCCATGGAACGCATACTCGGTATCGCACCACACGCAGCGCAGCGGGCAGCCGGTCAGCCGCACGAACACGCTGCGCCAGCCGATGGCATCGGCCTCGCCCTGGATCGAGTGGAAGATCTCGGTGATGCGCAGTCGCGGCTCAGCAGCACGATGGGCCGACGCCGGCAGCGCGGCTGTGCTGCTTGCCAACGTCGCTGCCTCAGTTGGCCGATTGCAGCTGGATCCGTTGCAGGCGCTCGTGCGCCAGGCTGGCCGCATGCGAGCCCGGATACTTGCTGGTGACCGCGGTGAGCGTGGCCTTGGCCGCCGCCGTCTGCTTCAGCTCAAGCTGGCTGTAGCCGACCTTGAGCAGGGCATCGGGCGCCTTTTCGCTCTGCGGGAACTGGCTCACCAGATGCTGGAACGCCTCCAGTGCCACCGGATAATTCATGGTGACGTAATACGACTCACCCAGCCAGTAGTAGGCGTTGGGCGTAAGCGGATTATTCGGGTACTGCCGGATGAAGCCGCGGAACTGCCGCGATGCCTGCGCGTAATCGCCTGAGCGCAGCGAATTGAAGGCCACGTCGTACGCCGCCTGCACCGTCGCCTGATCGGCAGCATTGCCGGCACTGGCGCTGGATGCGCTGCTTGCAGGGACGGCGTTGGCTGCATTGGCCGGTGCGCCGGATTGCGGCGTGCTAGCGGCGTTTGCCTGCGCACCGACCGCAGCCGCACCCGCGGCCGCAGCGCCAGCATGCCCGCCTTCCAGCCGCGCAAGCCGGGAATCGAGATCGGTGTACTGGGCCTTGCTCTTGTCATCGAGCTCCTGCAGATGGTGCTGCAGCTCCTCGATCTTACCTTCCTGCTGCTGCAGCTGCTGCTGCAACTGTGAAATCTGGTTGACCAGTCCGACGCCCTGATCCTTGTTTTGTGCCTGCTGCTCCAGTCGCGCCACGCGGTCGGCCAGACTCAGGCGCGAATCCTGCGCGGACAGCGGAAACGCGAACAGCATGGCAGACGCGAGCGCGCCTGCCATGCCGATCCTGGCTGTCAAGCTGTTAGCCAGTCGCTTCATCATCACTCGGCCGTGTAGACGATCTCGACGCGGCGGTTCTTGCTCCAGCAATCCTCGTTGTGCTCGCGGCACACCGGCTTCTCTTTGCCGTAGCTGATCACGCTGATCTGGCTGGCCGAGGCACCGTCCGCCTGCAGCGCGCTGGACACGGCATTGCCGCGACGCTCGCCGAGGCCGAGGTTGTACTCACGCGTGCCGCGCTCGTCGGTGTTGCCTTCCAGACGCATCTGTGCGGTCGGGCGATCCTGCAGGTACTTGGCGTGGCACGCCATGATCTGCTGGAACTCCGGCTTGATCTCGGTCTTGTTGAAA
>JAJZGE010000024.1 GCA_021798675.1 Pseudomonadota bacterium
ATGGCCGCTGCGGTGGACCTGAAGCTGTTCGCCGGCAAGCAGTGAGGTAAGGCGGGTCGTGATCATCCGGTGGTCGGCGCGATCTCGGCGCGACCACCGGGTGAAGTGGTGGCGTGACGTGGGGTGGCGGACCGGGTCGGACACCGCCGCGTTCCTGCCGCTGGCTCGCAAGAGGGCCCGGCACCAGCGGCCTCATCGACGGGGTCGCCTTGCTCCGCTTGCGGATTCCGACCGGGCGCTAGCCAGACAATCGGCTCCGGACGCTTCCACGGATGGCGCGACGACGAGTCCTGCCGCGCGCCTTCAGTGACCCCGGTGGCGCTGCCGCGGCCTCACACCAGCGGGTTGCCCTTGATCGCGCGGTAGCGGAAATCGATCAGCCGCACCGTGCCTTCGCCGGCGGCGTAGATGCCCGGCTTCAGGCTCAGGAAGTCGCCGAACACGTTGTGGTGGATGCCGGACACTTCCATACGCAGCGTGTGCAGTTGCCAGCTGCGGCCGTCGTCGTGCGAGTACTCGAAGGTCACCACGTTGTGGTCGTTGGTCAGGCGCACGCGCACCCGCCGGTTGTCCCGCTGGATGCGGGCCCACGCCAGTTCCTGTGCGTATTCGAAGGTCTTGATCGTGTCCGGCGTGAAGCCTACGCCGACGAAGGCCTTGTGGTTGTAGAACAGCAGCAGCCCCGCCTCGGCGTGGTCGGACGGTTCCAGTGTGAGCTCCACCACGTAGGCACGGTCGCCGGCACAGCAGGTCGACGCCGAGCTGTCCGCCGGCGACGCGCCGGCGCCTGCCAGCAGCATGCCGTTACCATCGCGGTGGACTCGCTGCATCTCGGTAGGACGCGGTTCGTGGAACGACCACTGCACGCCGAAGCGGTCGGTGGAGAAATCGTCCGATAGCGCGAAGCCGGACGGACCAGGCCGCCCGCCCGCCGGCTTGCGCAGCGGCCGCGACAGGTCGCCGCCGGTGGCCACCGGCCAGCCGTCCGCCGTCCACGTCATGGGTTCAAGAAGCGTCTGGCGGCCCAGCGTGCGGAAGCCGTTCTCGTAGCCGTGATAGATCATCCACCAGTCGCCCGCCGGGCCGTCGACGAAGGTCGCGTGGCCGCGTGACCACCAGGGCTCGGCGGCCGATCGGGTGCGCACGATCGGATTGTGCGGGCAGTTTTCCCACGGCCCGTGCACCGACTTCGAGCGCGCCACGATGACCATGTGGCTGGTGGGCGGACCGGCCGTGCCGCCGACGGCGCTGACCAGGTAGAACCAGCCGTCGCGGCGCAGCAGCTTCGGTCCTTCCGGGGCGAAATCCTCGACCACCCAGTCCTGCGGGTACTGCCAGGGGGTGTACGCATGCACCAGCTTGCCGTCGGTGGCCATGCCGTCGTCGGTCAGGCGGATCATGCGGATGCCGTTGACGAACAGGTAGCGCTTGCCGTCCTCGCCGACCACGTGGGCCGGGTCGATGCAGCCGGGGATGTCGAGGTCGACGGGCTCGCTCCACGGGCCGGCGATGTGCTCGGCGGTGATCACGAAGATCGACCAGCCGCCGCCCGCCTGCTGGGTCGGCAGGTAGATGTAGTAGCGACCCCCGTGTTTGCACAGGTTGACCGCGAAGATGTTGCCCATCGGCTTGTGCAGGGCGGTGGCGACCGGCGTCCAGTTGACCAGGTCGGTCGAATGCCAGATCACCAGCCCGGGCGAGGTGGTGAACGGCGTGAACGTCATGTAGTAGTCGTCACCGTCCCGGAGCACGGCGGGATCGGGATGGTCGCCGGCCACGATGGGGTTGAGGTAGCTGCCGTTGCCGAGATCGGCCATGCGCTGGCCTTCGATGCCTTTGCCCCAGCTTGGTACGAGGTCGATGCATGGCCGGCCGGCATCCGCCTTCGTCATCCTAGCCAGCGGCATGGCGACCGCGCCCGTGGCCATGGCCTTGAAAAGATTCCGTCGCGCGAGATTCGGCGCGGTCATGGATGCTGCGTCGGCTGCGTCGCCGGTGCGCTCGATGGTTTTCTTCATGGGGTGTCCGTGGCTGTACGGATGGCATAGACGAAGGCCGCGGGGCCGGCGGGCCGCGCGCCGGCATGCAGCACCAGTCCCTGCGCGGTGCTTAGCCAGCGTACTGGCGTGGACGAACCCAGCAGGCACACTTCCTGCACCCGGTCGCCGGGCTTGAGGCTGTGGATGGTCACCGTCCCGTCTGCCGGCCAGGCCAGCTCGATGGCGTACAACATGTCCTTGTCGCGGGTGAAGCGGAAATCGGCAGCGGTCCAGGGCTTGGCCAGTTGCTCCTTGAACGTGCCGGCGTCCGTCGTGGTGGGGCCCTCGCCGTACACGCGCCACGGGTGGCTGCCATAGATCGCCGCGCCGTTGGTCGTCAGCCACTGGCCGATCTTCCGCAGCACGGCCTGCTCCTGCGGCGCGATGCTGCCGTCGGGTTTCGGGCCGATGTCCAGCAGCAGGTTGCCGTTCTTGCTCACCACGTCGGCCAGCAACTGGATGATCGAGGTGGCGGAGCGGTAGGTGTCGTGCGCCACGTAGCCCCATGAGCTGTTGCTGATGGTGGTGTCGGTCTGCCATGGCGAGGGGCGGATGGCACCGAGCGCGCCGCGCTCCACGTCCAGCACGCCGCTGCCATCGGGCAGGGCGTGCAGCTTGTAGTTCAGCACCACACCGCCACGCTGCGCGCCGCGGTTGTAGTAGTAGGCGAGGAAATCGGCCAGCGCGTCGCGGAACGCGGGATGACCCACCCACCAGTCGAGGTAGATCAGGTCAGGCTTGTAATAGGCTTCCAGCTCGGTGGTGCGCGCCAACCAGTCGTCCACGTAGGCCGGCGATACATAGGTCCAGTCCTGTTGCAGGTCCTGGTCGCCGTCCTGCACGAAGTGCGGTACCGCAGGGCCGTAGAGGTCCGCGTAGGCCGGGTCGTTCACGTCCGAGGCAATGGTGCGACCGTAGTCGAAGAACCAGTCGTGCTCCGCGCGATGTGATGACAGGCCGAAGCGCAGTCCTTGGGCGCGCACCGCCTGTTCCAGCTCGGCCACCACGTCGCGCCGTGGACCCATCTGCGCGGCGGTCCAGCGCGATAGCTTCGAGTCGTACATCGCGAAGCCGTCAGAATGTTCGGCTACCTGCACCACGTAGCGCGCACCGGCAAGCTTGAACAGCTTCGCCCATGCGGCAGGGTCCCAGTGTCGCGCGGTGAAGCTGGCGGCGAAGTCCTTGTAGCCATGCCGCGTGAGTGGTCCGTAGGTGGCAAGCTGGTGGGCATGCTCGGGCGTCGCCGGATCGTACAGGTTGTGCGGATACCACTCGTTGGCGAAGGCTGGCACGGCGTACAGGCCCCAGTGAATGAAGATGCCGAACTTGGCGGCGCCGAACCATGCAGGCGTCCGGTATCGCACGAGGGAGGTCCAGTCGGGCCTGAACGGCCCTGCGGCGTCGCCCCTGGCAACTTGATCCAGCAGCGCCCTGCGGGCCGGCGCGTAGCGTGCGGTGGCGCGTTGCCACGCCTGATCCATTTGCGCCGGGGTGAGCGTCTTTGCAGTGGGCTCGAACGGCGCCTGCGTGGCGAGCGACGGGAAACACGCCAACGCCAGTGCCGGCAGCAGCCAGCCACTGCGCCGCGCGAACCGGTTTCGATGGCTGGTGCGAACGGCGTGCCGGAAGAACATGCAATGCCCCGATGCCTGGATCGGTTGCACGCTAACAGCAAGCGCACGCGACGGAGCGGCATGTGCGAATGCATACGAATAAACATTAGCGGCGCTTGGTGATTTCGCAATTGTTCCGCCCGGGGCGCCTCTTCAGCATCGACCCCGGACAGGCAGGAGCGGGGATGGTGGGCGCCCCTGCGGTCGTTCCGGATGGTCTGCGCCCTGCGCGATCGAACGTGACTCCCCGCACGTGCCGGGGCGCATGGCTGCCCGGAACCGCGCATGCACGTAGCCCCTCATGCGCGTGGCTTCATGGCGGCATGCGCGTCCTGTGTGCGCACGCCGCCGTGCATCGGCACTGGCGCCACTCCCCGCGTGTGCCGAGCTTTTTTGCCCCAGGCTGACCAGGCTGCATGCGTTGCGCAGGCTGGCTGCGGCCGGATCCAGGAGAGCGGGCGCTCGACGCGCCTAGGTCATCGCCTGCCGGCAGTTGGCCGGCCGCACCGGACGCGGGGTCGACGATGTGCGTCAACCGGAAAGCGGACTGCTTCGAAGGGTAGGCGAGGCCTTGCCCTTCGTTGCCGCGATTTTCGGCTCGGCGGGCGTGCGCGGTTCCTCCGCATACTGGCGTGGGGTGCAGCCCAGTTCGCGGCGGAACACCGCATACATGTACTGCAGCGAGGTGAATCCGCTGCGCACGGCCACGTCGGCCAGCGGCACGCTGGCGTCGGCCAGCATTGCCTGGGCCGTGTCCAGCTTGTGTCTGAGAATGGCCTGGTGCACCGTCAGCTTCACTTCGCGCTTGAAGTGTTCCTCCAGCAGGGTGCGCGACACGCCCACGTAATCGGCGACCTGGTCGGTCTTGATGCCCAGGCAGGCGTAGTGGCGGATGTAGTGCAACGCGCGCATCACATGCGGATTGTTCATCGGCACGTGATGACTGCTGGCCTGCACGTTGATGCCCTTGGGCGGCACGATGATGCGCTGGTCCGCCACCCGGCCGCCGTGCAGCATCTGGTGCAGCAGGCGCGCCGCGGTATGTCCCATTTCCTCGGCGCCCTGGATCACCGAGGTCAGCGGGATGCGGCTCAGCAGTTGCGCCATCGGGTCGTTGTCGATGCCCACCACCGCGATCTCCGCCGGCACCGGCACGTCGGCCACGATGCAGGCTTGCAGCAGATGGCGCGCGCGCGCGTCAGTGACGGCGATGATGCCGATCGGTTTGGGCAGCGAGCGCACCCAGTCCACCATGGCTTCCTGCGCCACGCCCCAACCGCCGGCGCTAGTGGGCGAGCCGCGGAACACGATGCCTTCGAGATGGTCGTTGCGCGTCATGGCGAGGAACGCCTGTTCGCGTTCCAGCGCCCAGCGGTTGCCGGCAGTGGGCGGCAAGCCATAGAAGGCGAAGCGCTGCAGGCCCTGGTCGATCAGATGATCGTAGGCAAGCCGTACCAGCTTGGCGTTGTCGGTGCCCACATAGGGGATGCCTTTCGGATATTGGCTGGTGTCGGCGTACGAACCACCCACCGCGACCACCGGCAGGGACATGCCTGCCAGCGTTTCGCCCACGACCGGGTCGTCAAAGTCCGCGATGATGCCGTCGCCGCGCCAGTTGTGTATGCCCACGGTACGGCTGAGGAAATCCTCTTCCATGAAGAGATCCCACTCCACGCGCGTGGATGTCAGGTACTGGCCGATGCCCGTGATGACGTGACGGTCGTAGACCTTGTTCGCATTGAACAGCAGCGCGATACGGTGCGGGGAGGGCATGGGTTTTCGTCGATATCCGCTGGACTCCTTGCGAAGATACCCGTTGCCGCGTCGGCCGCGCATGCGGCGTTGCGGCACGTAAAATGAATGCCCGGCGTGGTGGATTTCGCAATTGCGGCCCTGCGGTGCCAACCGCAGCATCCAAGGCGAGACGGAACGTGGCGGCCCGTGCCCCGGGCTTGTGATTCGGCGTTCCGAAATGGGTTCCGGCACGGCTTGACGACGTGTCGAGGATCGCCGGATGCGGGTAGGGACATGAGCGTCGTCGTTGGGCTGGATATCGGCACACAGAGCGTAAAGCTGCTTGCCCGCGACGTCGGGAGCTGCCGTACGCTTGCGCTGCGTAGCCGGCCGCTGGCCTTGACCGAAGGGGCCGATGGCAGCCGCGAGCAACAGGCGGAATGGTGGATCGAAGCCGTGCGGCAATGCTTCGCCGACCTCGACGGCGGACTGCGCGCGCGCATCGTGGCCATCGGCGTTTCCGGCCAACAGCACGGCTTCGTGCCGCTGGATGCAGCGGGTACGGTGCTCGCGCCGGCCAAGCTCTGGTGCGATACCAGCAGCTGGCGCGAGTGCGACGAGATCATGGTGGCGGCTGGTGGCGCGCGGCAATGCATCGCCCTGGCGGGAAACCCCGTCCTGGCGGGCTACACCGCGTCCAAGTTGCCGTGGACGCGCAAGCACCGTCCGGAGGTCTATCGCCGGCTGGCCAGCATCCTGCTGCCGCATGACTACCTCAATTTCTGGCTTACCGGCGAACGCTGGATGGAATGCGGCGACGCCTCCGGCACCGGCTGGCTGGACGTGCGCAAGCGCCGCTGGTCGGCGGCGATGCTTGCCGCCACCGATGCGGATTGCGACCTGTCGTGTTGCCTGCCGCCGCTGGTGGACGCCCATTTCAGCGCCCCCGTCGCGCCCGCCGTTGCCGACCAACTGGGCCTGCCGCATGGGGTACGCGTGTCCGCGGGTGGCGGCGACAACATGATGGCTGCCATCGGCACCGGCAACGTGGCGCCAGGCATGCTCAGCGTGAGCCTGGGCACTTCGGGCACGCTGTTCGCCCATACGGATCGCCCGGTGGTCAGCAGCGAAGGCCTGTGGGCAGCGTTCTGTTCGTCCACCGGAGGCTGGCTGCCGCTGATCTGCACCATGAACTGCACGGTGGCCACAAGCCGCGTCGCGGAAGCCTTCGGTTTCGGCGTGGGCGAGGGCGAGGCACTGCTGGAACGTACGCTGCCTGGCGCCGACGGGCTGCTGATGTTGCCGTTCTTCAACGGTGAGCGCACGCCGGACCTGCCTTCTGCGCGCGCCAGCCTGCACGGCATGACGCCTGGCAACTTCACGCGCGCCAACGTGTATCGCGCCGCGATGGAGGGCGCGACCTACGCGCTGCGCAACGGCTTCGACGCGTTGCGTGCAGCGGGCCTCGAATTTGGCGCGGTCCGTCTCACCGGTGGCGGTGCGAACAGTGCGTCATGGCGGCAGATGGTGGCCGATGTGTTCGAACTGCCGGTGGAAGCACCGGTGGAAGCCGAGGGCGCAGCGCTGGGCGCGGCCTTGCAGGCCCTGTGGGCATGGCGGCACCACGGCGGCGACGCCGCCGACATCGCAGAAATCGCGAGGGAACACGTGGCGCTGGAAGAGAAGCACGCGGCCTGGCCCGAGGCTGGGCGCGTGCACTCGCATCGCGAGCCCTACCGGCAATTTCTCCGACAGCTGGCCGCACTCCAGCTGCTCCAGGCAGCCAAGGCCTGACCTGTCATCGATGCAATTCGCAGAGGAAAGTACCCCATGAACACCTACTTCGTCGGCAAGCGCGAATATTTCGGCGGCATCGGCCGCATCCCCTACGAGGGTGTCGGATCCGACAATCCGCTGGCCTTCAAGCACTACGACGCGAACCGGAAGATCGGCGACAGGACCATGGCCGAGCACCTGCGCTTTGCGGTGTGCTACTGGCACAGCTTCTGCAACACGGGGCATGATCCGTTCGGCCCCGGTACGCGCGCGTATCCGTGGGATACGGATGGAGCGCCGCTGGCGCGCGCCGAGGCGAAGATGGACGCCGCATTCGAGTTCTTCACCAAACTCGGCGTGCCGTACTACTGCTTCCACGACACCGACATGGCGCCCGATGCCGATGATGTCGCCGTGTACGAAAGAAACCTCGGGCATATGGTCGCACTGGCCAAGGAGCGCCAGCAGGCCACCGGCATGAAACTGCTTTGGGGCACGGCGAACCTGTTCAGCCACCCGCGCTACATGAACGGTGCAGCCACCAATCCCGACTTTGACGTCGTCGCACGCGCCGGCGTGCAGGTCAAGGCCGCGCTGGACGCCACGGTGGAACTGGGTGGTGGCAACTACGTGTTCTGGGGCGGCCGCGAGGGCTACGCCTCGCTGCACAATACGCAGATGAAGCGCGAACTGGACCACTTCGCACGCTTCCTGGCGATGGCGCGCGACTACGGTCGCAGCATCGGCTTCAAGGGCAATTTCCTGATCGAGCCCAAGCCGATGGAGCCCATGAAGCACCAGTACGACTTCGATTCGTCGACGGTGGCGGGCTTCCTGAAGGCGCATGGGCTGGAGCGGGATTTCAAGCTCAACATCGAGGCGAACCACGCCACCCTGGCGGGCCATACCTTCGAGCATGACCTACAAGTGGCTTCCGACCATGGCCTGCTCGGCAGCATCGACGCCAACCGAGGCAACGCGCAGAACGGCTGGGATACCGACCAGTTCCCCAGCGACCTCTACGATGCGGTAGGCGCGATGCTGGTGGTGCTGCGGCAGGGCGGACTAGCGCCGGGTGGCTTCAACTTCGACGCGAAGGTGCGCCGCGAGTCGACCGATGCCGAGGATCTCTTCATCGCCCACATCGGAGGCATGGACGCCTTCGCGCACGGCCTGGAGGTGGCGCATGCGCTGCTCACCCGGTCACCGCTGGAGCAGTGGCGGGCGGAGCGCTACGCCAGTTTCGACGCCGGCAATGGCCGTGCGTTTGCAGAAGGCAGGTTGGGCATGGATGATCTGCGTTCCCACGCGATCGCGCGCGGCGAGCCGGCCCAGCGCAGCGGCAAGCAGGAGCGCTACGAAAACCTTGTCAACCAGTATCTGGTGAGCGCGTAAGCGCGGCGCCGCTGCGGAGATCCGGCGATGGAAATGTACAGCGCGACCCTTGATGCCGATAGCTCGCAGGAGCCGACGGAAAACACGCGGCTGATCGTGCAGGTCAGTGGCGTGGCCACCCTGGGCGGCTTCCTGTTCGGCTTCGACAGCGGCGTCATCAACGGCACGGTGGACGGCCTGAAACAGGCATTCCACTCTACTGCTGCCGGCATTGGCTTCGAGGTGGCCTCGATGCTGCTGGGTTGCGCGGTAGGGGCGTTCTTCGCCGGGCGTGCGGCCGACTACAAGGGACGCCGCACGGTGCTGATCGCCGCGGCGATCCTGTTCCTGCTGTCGGCGCTGGGAGCCGGTGCCGCGCCCGGCGTGGTGTTCTTCGTGGCGGCGCGCCTATCCGGGGGCTTTGCGGTGGGCGCGGCCAGCGTGATCGCTCCGGCCTACATCGCCGAGGTCGCGCCGGCGCGTTATCGCGGGCGGCTCGCCACCATGCAGCAGGTGGCCATCATCAGCGGACTGTTTTGCGCATTCCTCAGCAACTACCTGCTGGCGAGGGCAGCGGGCGCATCCACCGAAACGTTGTGGCTGGGCCAGGACGCGTGGCGCTGGATGTTCTGGATGCAGGCGTTGCCTTCCACGCTGTTCCTGGTCTCGTTGGTGTTCATTCCCGAAAGCCCGCGGTTCCTTGTGATGCGCAAGCGTGAGGCGGATGCCCAGGTCGTGCTCACCCGTCTGTACGGCGAGGTCATTGCCCGCACCAAGCTGGTCGAGATCGGCACTTCGCTGGCGCAGGACCGCCATCGCCCCAGGCTGTCCGACCTGGTGGACAAGACCACGAACCGCATGCGCCCTATCGTATGGGTTGGCATCGGGCTGGCGGTGCTGCAACAACTGGTCGGCATCAACGTGGTGTTCTATTACGGTGCCGTGCTGTGGCAGGCGGTGGGGTTCTCCGAGAGCGACGCACTACTCATCAATGTGGTGTCGGGCGCGCTCAGCATCGCGGCCTGCCTCGTCACCGTGGCACTGGTGGATCGCATCGGCCGCAAGCCGCTGCTTTGGATCGGCTCGTTGGGCATGGCGGTCTCGCTGGCGCTGGTGGTCTGGGCCTTCGCACAGGCGCACATCGATGCGGCAGGTAAGCTCGCGCTGCCGCCGCCGGCGGGAACGCTGGCGCTGGTGGCAGCCAACGTCTACGTGGTGTTCTTCAATATGTCGTGGGGGCCGGTGATGTGGGTGATGCTGGGCGAGATGTTCCCAAACCAGATCCGCGGTTCCAGCCTGGCCGTCTCCGGCGCCGCGCAGTGGATCGCCAACTTTGCCATCACCATCAGTTTCCCGCTGCTGCTGGTCGGCATCGGCCTCGCACCGACCTACGCCATCTACGCCGTGGCGGCCGCGCTGTCGACAGTGTTCGTGCTCTGCTGCGTCAGGGAGACACGGGGCAGGGAGCTGGAGCAGATGTGAGCGGAGCGCGGGCCCATGCTGGAGGGTAGAACCCTTCCGGCGCGGTCCAGCGGCACACGACAAATTACCCCGAAGGGGCATCCGCGGTGCATGGATGCGCGCCGGGGTCAGCGCGATGCGCGGTCGATCTCGGCACGCAGCTGGTCGCGCATCCGCTTCCGTACGGCTGGCGGCACGTCGATCCGCTTCAAGTGGGTCCC
>JAJZGE010000025.1 GCA_021798675.1 Pseudomonadota bacterium
GCGGTCGAGTACGTGTTCTCGATGTTGAAGATCGCGGCGATCGTGGCCTTCATCGTGCTCGGTGCGTGGGTGGTGGCCGGTGCGCCCGCGGGTTCGGGCATCGGGCTGGCCAACTACACCGTGCATGGCGGCTTTTTTCCCAAGGGTATCTGGGGCATGTGGGTGGCGGTGATCGTGGCGATCTTCAGCTACCTGAGCATCGAGATGATCGCCGTGGCGGCCGGCGAGGCGAGCGAACCGCGCGAGGCCGTCACGCGCGCCTTCCGCTCCACGCTGGTGCGGCTGGTGCTGTTTTACCTGCTGACGCTGGCGTTGATGCTGGCGATCGTGCCGTGGACGGCTGCCGGCGTGGACGAAAGCCCCTTCGTCAAGGTGATGGTGGCAACGCACATCCCGGGTGCCGCCGGGGTGATCAACTTCGTGATCCTGGTGGCGGCGCTTTCCGCGATGAACAGCCAGCTCTATACCTCGACGCGCATGATGTTCAGCCTCGCGCGGGCGGGCTACGCCCCGCAGCGCCTGGGCCAGCTCAGCACGCATGGCGTGCCGGTGGCGGCGCTGCTGCTCTCGGCCGTCGGCATCGCGTTGGCCACGGTGGTGAACCTGCTGAACCCCGACGGCTCCTTCCTGCTGATGATGGCGATCTCGATGGTCGCCCCGATGTTCACCTGGTTCATGATCTTCGTCACCCATCTGTACTTCCGCCGGCGCTATCGCGGCGAAGCCCTCGCCTTCCGCATGTGGGGCTATCCGGCGACTTCGCTGCTGGGCGCGGCGCTGATGCTGGGCGCGCTGCTGACGACCGCCTTCACCAGCGCCTTCCGCATGACCCTGGTTTGTGGCGTGCCGTTCCTGCTCGCGCTGACGCTCGCCTACCGCTTCTGGGGGCGTGGGCGGATTCGGCAGTTGCGCGCGGAGGGCGAGGCACTTGGATAAGCCCGATGCACAACGGGAGCGGATTTACCTGCCGCGCCCACGTTCGACCACGCTCCCCGTATTGAGTACCCGTTCGTGACGAAGCATGCCGCTGCTCCTGTCGGTTTCATCGGCCTGGGGGCCATGGGCGAGCCGATGGCCCGCCATCTGCTGGACCAACTGGGCCAGCTCACCGTGTGGAACCGGACCCCGGCGCGCTGCCTGCCGCTGGCCGAGGCCGGCGCGCAGGTCGTGGGTTCCGCGGCGGAGCTGTTCGCGGCCAGCCGGGTGGTGTTCCTGATGCTGGCCGACGGGCGCGCCATGGACGCGGTGCTGGAGCGCGGTACGGGTCGGTTCGCGGCGCACGTCGCCGGGCGCACCGTCGTCAACACGGCGACGGTGTCGCCGCATTATTCGAAGGCGCTGGAGGCGGACATCCGCGCGGCCGGCGGCGCGTACGTCGAGGCGCCGGTGTCGGGCTCGCGCAAGCCGGCCGAACAGGGGCAACTGGTGGCGATGCTGGCGGGCGAGCCGGCCGCCGTGGCTGCAGTGGAGCCGCTGCTGGCGGCGATGTGCCGGGCCAGCGTGCCCTGCGGTGCGGTGCCCCGCGCGCTGACCATGAAGTTCGCGGTCAACATCTTCCTGATCGCCTCGGTCACCGGGTTGGCGGAGGCGGCGCACTTCGCGCAGGCCGAGGGCCTGGACCTGCAGGCCTGGGCCGGCATCATCAACGCCAGCCAGATGGCCAGCGACATTTCGCGGGTGAAGGTGGACAAGTTGCTGGGTGGTGACCTCGATGCCCAGGCCGCCATTGTCAACGTGCTCGAAACCACCCGCCTGATCGCCGCAACAGCGCAGGCCGACGGCATCCGTGCGCCACTAATGGACGCCAGCCTTGCGCTGTACCGCCGCGCCGACGCGATGGGGCTGGGCGGATCGGACATGATCGCGGTGGTGCGGGCGTTTTCGGGCGACTGAGTGCAACGGCGGGCGTGCTTCCGCGCGCTGCGGTGGCGGATCGCCACATCCCGTGCGCGCACCAGCCGGAGCCGTTCAGCCCGCCGCGACCTTAGCCGGAAGCTCCGCCTTGCTGGGATAGGTGAGCAGGTAGAGCAACACCAGGATGCCAGCCACCGGCGCCAGGCTGATCAGTTGCCACCAAGGACTGAGCCCGGCGTCGCGCAGGCGGCGGGTACAGGCCGCGATCCACGGCAGCAGCACCGCCAGCGAGGCCAACTGCATGGGCAGCGGTCCGATGGCGTCGGTCAGCAGCTGGGCGAAGGCCAGCAACATCGCCACGGCGAGCGCGAACCACCAGAACTCGGAGTCTCAACCCTCCACCCTCGGCGGCGGTCCATCCCGTCGCGGTCGGGTGGGGCGCGGCGACGCCGCGCGATAGTTCAGTTCGCGGTTCCACGAGCTCGGCTGTCCGGCAGGCGATGAACCGCCCACCGCGCACGCATGCTCTCCCCGCGCGTCACTTCCCCGGCTCCTCCGGGTACCTTCCGGTCGCCCGGAAACCTCCGCGAGCAGGCGCAGGCCTTCCCGCTCGATGTTCTTCGCCGCGTTCAGGTCGCGGTGGTGGTTCGCGCCGCACGCCGGGCAGACCCAGCGGCGGTCGCTCAGCGTCAGGCCGGCATGGACCTGCCCGCACGCGCCGCACGTCTTGCTGCTCGGGTAGAAGCGGCCGACGATGCTGACCACCCGACCCCGCCACGCGGCCTTGTAGGCCAGTTGTCGCCGGATCTCACCCAGGCCGGCATCGGCTACCGAGCACCGGAACCCCCGCCGTCCCATGCTTCGCGCCATCGCCTTCACGGCCAGGTCCTCGATGCAGATCACCTGCGCGCCCGCGACCAGACGCGCCGTCAGTTGGTGATGGTGATCACGCCGGCGTGGCCGCTTCGCCCGACCGCCGAAGAAGTTGCGCCACGCGCGGTCGAAGTCCTGCAGCGTCTGGTTGAACGGTTCGCGCGGCAGCGTGGCCAGCCCGGCCGTTTCCGGGGCCTACCGCAGCGCGGTGTACCGGCGCGACAGGTCGGTGCCCGACAGCTTCGTGCCGTCCGCGCGCCAGGCCGCATCCTTCTCCCGCAGCGCCCAGTTCCACACCCACCGCCGCGCACCAAACAGCCGCGACAGCATCCGCGCCTGCGCCGGCTTCGGCGACAACCGCACGCGGTACGCGCGATCGAGGGTGGGGATGGGATCGGTCATGGTCGGGTCGTTGTAAACGACGAACCGCTCACGGGTTGAGATAGCTGGCCAATCGCCGCCGGACGTCCGCCTCGCTCCGCGTGATCACCGAAGTGGCTGCACGCGGGCCGCACGCGGCACGCTCCGATTCGACTCCGGGGGCCGGCGGGGTCTTCGTCGTCCGTGACTCATCCGTCGCGCGTGGTCCAATGGGTGGCCATCCTTGGCTGCGCTTTCGGAGGCATGTTGCATGGCAGCGAAAATCCCGTCATGATGACAACTCGCCCGACCGGAAGCCCCATGTCCACAGCCGTCTATACCGCCAATGTCCTGACCAGCGCCCGCATGGCTGCTGGCATGACGTCGCGTGCGCGCCGACCGCTGGACGAACATCCGGCCGGGTAGTCTGTCACTCGCTGCTGCATTACGTATCGACGAAAAACCCGGCCAGCGTGCCGGGTTTTTTTGTTTCTGGTTTTGGCTTTGTTTCACGCGGATCCGTCCGCGAACAGCGAAATCCCGGCCATCCACGGCCGGACTCTCCACTAAGAGCGATTTCATCGAAGGCAACCCAACCCATGACCATCCGCCACTTCCTCACTACCCAGGACTGGAGCCGCGCCGAGATCGACGCGCTGCTGGATCAGGCTGCTGCCTTCAAGCGCTCGCCCGCAGGCGCGCAGCTGGCGGGCAAGTCGGTGGCGCTGCTGTTCTTCAACCCGTCGATGCGCACCCGCACCAGCTTCGAGCTGGGCACCTTCCAACTGGGCGGTCATGCCGTGGTGCTGGCACCGGGCAAGGACGCCTGGCCGATCGAATTCGAGGTCGGCAGCGTGATGGACGGCGACACCGAGGAGCACATCGCCGAAGTGGCGCGGGTGCTGTCGCGGTACGTCGACCTGATCGCGGTGCGCGCCTTCCCGAAATTCCAGGACTGGTCGGTGGATCGCCAGGACAAGGTCATACACGCGTTCGCGCAATACGCCACGGTGCCGGTAATCAACATGGAGACGATTACCCATCCCTGCCAGGAACTCGCCCACGCGTTGGCGCTGCGAGAGCACCTGGGCGACCTCACGAAAAAGAAGTACGTGCTCACCTGGACCTACCACCCCAAGCCGCTGAATACCGCGGTGGCCAACTCGGCGTTGCTGATCGCCACCAAGATGGGCATGGACGTGACCCTGCTGTGCCCCACGCCGGACTATGTGCTGGACGAGCGCTACATGGCGTTTGGCCGCCTGAACGCCGAACAGAATGGCGGTACGCTCACCGTCAGCCACGACATCGAAGAAGCCTATGCCGGCGCCGACGTGGTCTATGCCAAGAGCTGGGGCGCGCTGCCGTACTTTGGCCAGTGGGAACGGGAAAAGCCCATCCGCGACGCGCACAAGCACTTCATCGTGGACGAAGCCAAGATGGCGCTGACCAACCATGGCCTGTTCAGTCATTGCCTGCCGCTGCGCCGCAACGTCAAGGCCACCGACGCGGTGATGGATGCGCCGTACTGCATCGCCATCGACGAGGCCGAGAACCGCCTGCACGTGCAAAAGGCGGTGATGGCGACGCTGGTGGGCCAGGGCTGAGCCGCCGTGTACCTGCCGAAGCATTTCGCCGAAACGCGCACCGATGTCCTGCATGGGCTGATCCGCGACTGTCCGTTCGCCACGGTGGTGGCGAGCACGGCGGCTGGCCTGGTCGCCAACCACCTGCCGTTCGAGCGGGTGGGCGATGCATTGCACGGCCACGTGGCGCGCGGCAACGAGCTTGCCCGGCTGGATGGCGCCGAGGTGCTGGCGATCTTCCGCGGCCCGGACGGCTACGTCAGCCCGAACTGGTACCCGACCAAGCAGGAAACGCACCGCGAGGTGCCCACCTGGAATTACGCGGTGACCCATGTACACGGGCGACTGAAGGTGATCGAGGATGCAACCTGGCTGCGCACCCTGCTGGAGCGCCTCACCAACCATCACGAGGCAGCCGAGCCGCAGCCCTGGCATGTCAGTGACGCACCGGAAGACCACATCGAGAAGATGCTGCACGCCATCGTGGGCATCGAGATCGGC
Organism: Pseudomonadota bacterium; assembly: GCA_021798675.1. The sequence continues at coordinate 5,175 of JAJZGE010000025.1, forward strand.
ATCGAGCGCATCGAAGGCAAGTTCAAGCTGAGCCAGAACCACCCGGAGCGCAATCGCCTTGGGGTGATCGCGGGCCTGCGTCACCGCGGCGGTCACGGCGACGCGGAACTGGCCGCGCTGATGGCTCTGCACGAGGAGTCGGATCCATGAACCATCGGCACCGTTATCGCGTCGACGTGGTCTGGACCGGCAACCGCGGCAGCGGCACCGACGGCTACCGCAACTACAGCCGCAACCATGTGATCCGCGTGCCCGGCAAGCCGGAGCTGGCCGGTTCGTCCGATCCCACCTTCCGCGGCGACGCCACCCGGTACAACCCGGAGGACATGCTGGTGGCTGCACTCTCCACCTGCCACATGCTCTCCTACCTGCACATGGCCACCGTGGCCGGCGTGGTGGTGGTCGCCTACGACGACAGCGCCGAGGGCACGATGGTCACCGAAGGCGACGGCGGCCGTTTCACCGAGGTCGTGCTGCGCCCGCGGGTCACCATCCGGGCCGATAGCGATCCCGACAAGGCGCTGGCCGCGCACGAGGACGCGCACCACGCCTGCTTCATCGCCAACTCCGTGAACTTCCCGGTGCGCTGCGAGCCGCGCATCGTCGTCTCCTCCGACTGACCTCTTTCCCACCAGGATTCGCAAGCCATGAGCAAAGCCATCGTCCTCGCCTTCTCCGGCGGTCTCGACACCAGTTTCTGCGTGCCCTATCTCCAGGAGCGCGGCTGGGCCGTGCACACCGTGTTCGCCGACACCGGTGGTGTGGATGCCGAGGAGCGTGCCTTCATCGAGCACCGCGCGGAGGAGCTGGGCGTGGCCAGCCACGTCACGGTGGACGGCGGTCCGTCCATCTGGGCGGGCTTCGTGAAGCCCTTCGTGTGGGCGGGCGAGGGCTACCAGGGCCAGTACCCCCTGCTGGTGTCCGACCGCTACCTGATCGTGGAAGCCGCGCTGAAGCGTGCCGCCGAACTTGGCACGCGCGCGATCGCGCATGGCTGCACCGGCATGGGCAACGACCAGGTGCGCTTCGACCTCGCGGTCAAATCGCTCGGCGACTACGAGATCGTGGCGCCGATCCGGGAGATCCAGAAGGAGCACACGCAGACGCGCGCCTACGAGCAGAAATTCCTCGAGGAGCGCGGCTTCGGCGTGCGCGCCAAGCAGCAGGCCTACACCATCAACGAGAACTTGCTCGGCGTCACCATGTCCGGCGGCGAGATCGACAAGTGGGAAGCCCCGGGCGAGGGCGCGCGCGGATGGTGCAAGCCGCGCGCCGAATGGCCGTCTGCGCCGCTGCGCGTGAAGATCGGCTTCGAGAACGGTGAGGCTGTGTCGCTGGACGGCGAGAAGCTGGCCGGCCATTCGATCCTGGCCAAGCTCAACGCACTGTTCGCACCCTACGGCGTGGGCCGTGGCCTCTACACCGGCGACACCACCATTGGCCTCAAGGGCCGCATCGTGTTCGAGGCGCCGGGCCTGGTCGCGCTGCTGGCCGCGCATCGCGCGCTGGAAGAAGCGGTGCTGACCAAGCAGCAAAACCGCTTCAAGCCCGAGGTGGCACGCAAGTGGGTGGAGCTGGTGTACGAAGGTTTCTTCCACGATCCGCTGAAGACCGACCTGGAAGCCTTCCTCGCGTCCAGCCAGGCCACCGTCAACGGCGAGGTCACGCTGGAGACGAACGGCGGCGTGGTCAACGCCGTGGCGATCGCGTCGAAGCAGATCCTCAATGCCAAGGGCGCGACCTACGCGCAGTCAGCCGACTGGGGCGTGGCGGAGGCCGAGGGCTTCATCAAGCTGTTCGGCATGAGCAGCACGCTATGGGCCGAGGTCAATCGCACGGCGGGCAAGGGCTGATCGCATGGGTGCCCTGCAGGTCAGTACCGACAAGGAGCGGCTCGATATCGGGCTGATCCACCACTTCCTTGCCACCGAGGCTTACTGGAGCCGTGGCATCCCGCGCGCGACGGTGGAGCGGGCGATCGCCGGCTCGCTGTGCTTCGGCGGCTACATCGACGGCCGCCAGGTGGCGTTCGCGCGCGTGATCACCGACTGCGCCACCTTCGCTTACCTGGCGGACGTATTCGTGGTGCCGGAGCAGCGTGGACGAGGCCATTCCAAGACGCTGGTCGCAGCGGTGATGACGCACCCGCAGCTGCAGGGTCTGCGCAGGTTCAACCTGGCGACCAGCGACGCGCACGGGCTCTACGCAGGCTTCGGTTTCGCTGCGCCTGCTCGGCCGGAGATGCTGATGGAAAAGCTCGATCCGGATATCTATACGAGGGCGCCAGGCAAGCCATGAATCCGCTACTCCTTTCCACGCTGGAACACCTCAAGGCGCTGGTGTCATTCGATACCCGAAATCCGCCGCGCGCGATCACCACGGGCGGCATCTTCGACTACGTCCGCGCGCAGTTGCCCGGCTTCGCTATCACGGTGACCGACCACGGCGCCGGCGCAGTGAGCCTGCATGCGGTGCGCGGCCAGCCGAAGCTGCTGTTCAACGTGCACCTGGACACCGTGCCGGACTCGCCGGCGTGGACGGCCAACCCGCACCAGCTGCGCGTGACGGACGATCGCGCGATCGGCCTGGGCGCTTGCGACATCAAGGGTGCGGCAGCGGCTTTGCTGGCGGTGGCCAGCGTCAGCGACGGCGACATGGCGCTGCTGTTCACGACGGACGAGGAGGCGAACGATCCGCGTTGCATTGCGGGCTTCCTCGCGGACAAACCGGCCTACGATGCGGTGATCGTGGCCGAGCCTACCCGGGGCGAAGCCGTGCTGGCACACCGTGGCATCCAGTCGGTACTGATGCGCTTCGCCGGCCATGCCGGGCACGCCTCGGGCGAGCAGAAGCCCAGCGACAGCGCGCTGCACCAGGCAGTGCGCTGGGGCGATGCCGCGCTGGACTTCGTCGCTGCGCAATCGCACGAGCGCTTCGGCGGGCTCACCGGGCTGCGCTTCAACATCGGTCGCATCGAGGGCGGCATCAAGGCCAACATGATCGCGCCCAGCGCCGAAGTGCGCTTCGGCATGCGGCCGTTGCCGACGATGCATCCCGACGGACTGCTCGAGCGCTTCCGCACGCTGGTCGAACCGGCGCCCGCGCATTTCGAGGAAACCTTCCGTGGCCCCTCGCTGCCGGCGGGCGACACGGCCGCCGCTGAGTCGCGCCGGCTGGCGGCACGCGATCTCGCCGACGAGCTGGAGATTCCGGTGGGCAACGCGGTGGATTTCTGGACCGAGGCCTCGCTGTTCTCCGCCGCCGGCTACACCGCCTTTGTCTACGGCCCCGGCGACATCGCCCAGGCGCACACCGCCGACGAATGGGTGGCGCTCGATCAGCTGCAGCATTACGCCGAAACCATTCACCACATCATCGACAAGAGCTGATCCACCGTGGAAGCCCATAAGCACACCCGCAAGACCATCGTCCGCCTGCTGTCGGCGATGGGCAGCGCGAAGGAAATCCAGCAGTACCTCAAGCGCTTCTCCGAGCTCGACGCCAAGCGCTTCGCCGTGGTGAAGGTCGGTGGCGCCGTGCTGCGCGACGAGCTGCAGGATCTCGCTTCCTCGCTGACTTTCCTGCAGCAGGTGGGTCTCACCCCCATCGTGCTGCACGGCGCCGGCCCGCAGCTGGACGAAGAGCTGTCGGCCGCCGGCATCGTGAAGCAGACCGTGAATGGCCTGCGCGTCACCTCGCCGAAGGCGCTCGGCATCGTGCGCAAGGTGTTCATGCAGCAGAACCTCAAGCTGGTCGAGGCGCTGCAGGCGATGGACACGCGTGCCACCGCGGTGCCTTCCGGCGTATTCACGGCCGGCTACCTCGACCGTGAGGCGCTCGGCATGGTGGGGAAGGTGGAGAGCATCAACCTCGCGCCGATCGAAGCCAGCCTGCGCGCGAATTCGATTCCGGTGATCGCCAGCCTGGGCGAGACCGACGAGGGGCAGATCCTCAACATCAACGCTGACGTGGCCGCCAACGAACTGGTGCGCATGCTGCAGCCGTACAAGATCGTGTTCCTCACCGGGACCGGCGGGCTGCTTGACGGCGAGGGTCGGCTGATCGACTCGATCAACCTCAGCACCGAGTACGAACACCTGATGGCGCAGCCGTGGCTCAACGGCGGCATGCGCCTGAAGATCGAGCAGATCGCCGACCTGCTCAACGGCTTGCCGCTTACCTCGTCGGTGTCGATCACGCGCCCCGCCGAGCTGGCCAAGGAACTGTTCACGCACAAGGGCTCGGGTACGCTGGTGCGGCGCGGTGAGCGGGTGCTCCGGTTCGAATCCTGGGAAGGCATCGACCGGGAGCGCATGCGCGGACTGATCGAATCCAGCTTCGGCCGCACGCTGGTGCCGGATTATTTCGAGCGCACCACGCCGTACCGCGTCTACGTGAGCGAAAACTACCGCGCGGCGATGATCCTCACCCTGGAGGATGGGCTTCCCTATCTCGACAAGTTCGCCGTGCTCGACGACGCGCAGGGCGAAGGCCTGGGTCGTGCCGTTTGGCAGGTGATGCGCGAGGAGAACCCGCGACTGTTCTGGCGTTCGCGCCACGGCAACGCGGTGAACCCGTTCTATTACGCCGAGTCCGAGGGTTGCCTCAAGCAGGCCATGTGGAAGGTGTTTTGGTACGGCCTGGACGGCAACTTCGACACCATTGCCCGCTGCGTGGCGCATTGCGCGCAGCGGCAGCCGACATTGATTGGATAAGGTCGCCATGACGCAACAGAAGAAAATCGTCGGCATCGTCGGCGCGCGCGGCCACACCGGCGCGGAGCTGATCCGCCTGATCGCGGCGCATCCGGCGCTGGAGCTGGGTTTCGTTTCCTCGCGCGAACTGGACGGCCAGCGCGTCGGCACGCACAACGACGCCTACGCGGGTGAGCTGCGCTTCGAGAACCTCGATCCGGCTGCCGTCGCGGCCAAGCGTGCCGACGTGGTGATCCTCGCACTGCCGAAT
>JAJZGE010000026.1 GCA_021798675.1 Pseudomonadota bacterium
ATGATCAACCGCTCCCCCTCCTTGCGCATGATCGCATCCTCGCCGGGCAACTCGAATTCGCGTGGAATCCGCACAGCCTGATTGCGCCCGTTCTTGAAGAGTTTCACGTGTCGTTGCGCGAGCATGGCTGCCTCACCAAAACATATGCCTAAGCATATGCCAACGAGCATGCAATGTCCACGCCTCTTGCGCTCCATGCCCGGCGTCTTCAGCCGTGCCCCGGGGCCGGAAGCCCGAGCAGGCTGTTGAAGTACCGGAGGGGGCCGCGCGCAGGCGCTGCGCGATGAGCTGCAAGGCGCCCAAGCCAAGGCCAGGCTGGACGCCTGGCCTGCTTGGGGCAAGCAGCAGATAGGCCAAGCCATCGCACGATGCTTGGCTTATCTGCTGCCCGCGTCTTTGCGCCCGTTGGAAGCGCTCCCTCCCAGGCGTCGAGCACGCGCTGGCGGAAGCTGGGCAACCCCGCGCCGTTGTCCAGGCGGATCGCCTCGTGCCGGCGATGGACATCCACCAGCAGGCTCAGGATCCGCATCACATGGCGACTACGGGATGAAGGTGCCGCGCTCGATGCGCAGCGCCTCACGCTTGCCCTCGCCGATCACGTTCGAGGTCCGGTGCGAACGGCCGTCGTGCCGCGATCGGGAAGAGGGGAACTCTCTCTCAGGAGTGAACTCGAATGGGTCCCATCGCGCTGGATGGAGGACGTATTCCACTTATACCCAAGGGAGGGAGCTGGACGTCACGGCTTCCTGCTGAGATGATTTCTGCAGAGGGAATACGCGCGGCCCCGCTCGTACCGGAGGCCGCACCATCGGGAGCGCCTCGTGCACGATCTCTCCATCGTCTTTGCGCCCTAGCGACGCATCACACATGTCGAGGCCGCGCGGCGGGACGCACGATGAAGGCCGTTGTGTTCGATCTCGATGGAACCCTCGTCACAACCCGAGCCGAGTACCGATGCGACGTGGTTGGACGCGCGTTGCGTGACCTGCGGCGCCACGCCGATCAAGCCGCGATCGACGCCTTCCGGTTCGGAGCCGACCGTGATGCCATCATTCGGAGCAACTTCGAACTCGATCCCCCGCTGTTCTGGACGGCCTTCGCGCGATACGACCGACCTGATCGCAGAGCGCGTTGCACCACCGCGTTCGGTGACGTCGGCGCCCTTGCGAAATTGCGCCGCCTGGGCATCCAGCTCGGGGGCGTGACCAATGCGCCGTTGCATGTCGCCAGAACCGAGCTTGCCCTGCTCGGCGCGGACCATTTCGGAGCCGTCGTCGTCGCCGAAGCCGCACATCGCATCCGGCGGAAGCCCAGCCCCGACGGCATCCTCGCCTGTCTCGACGCCCTGGCTGTTCGCGCCGACCGAGCGTGGTTCGTCGGCAACGCCGCCGAGGATATCGAGGCCGCGCGCGCAGCATGTGTCGTCGAAGTCCACGTCGAACGCGACGAACACCCCCTGCACACCGGAGTGCGCCCGCCGCGCATGCACTGCGCGAACTCGTTGTGGCGACGCGCGACGAAGCAGGGTGCGGACGAACCGCCTTCTTTCCTGCCCTGGGGCGCTTCGCGCTCTGATTCGAGTCCTGACTCATGATTCATGCGCATCCATCCACTGCGGCGGATGTCGTCGCGATCAGAAACCTGATCACGGTCGAATACGGCATGCCCGTCGTGGGTATCGAGCCTGTCGTCCTCGGGCTCAACCGTACCTTCGAGGTGCGCACAGTCACCGGGACCCATTTCTTCCGGCTTTGCCGCAACAGCGGACGAACCCTCGCAGAGATTCAGGCCGAGGCAACCCTTACCCATGGGGTACGCGAGGATGCAAGGCTCGGTGTTGCGCGCGCCATGCCGACCACGGGCGGCGCATACGTGGTCGAATGCCGGTGGCCTGCCGACGGCACTCGCCATGGCCTGTTGTTCCAGCGAGCCCGGGGGCGAGAGGCGAGTACGTCGGATGCGGATCTCCGGCTCATCGGCAATGCGCTCGCCCGATTGCACGCTCAGGGCCAGCTCGAAGGTCTGGCGCCTCGGCGCCTGGTGGGCGCTCCGCCTCCCGACCATGAATGGCTCCGGCGTCTCGGCCAACTGGCTGGAGCATCGACACAAGGCATCGAACGTATCGGGACACAGCTGGCGCACCTGCGTCGAAGCATGGTTGCGGGAGGCCCTCGCGGCTTTTGCCATGGAGATTTCCTGTGTGGGAACCTGCGAATCGCCGATGGCCGCGTGACCCTGTTCGACTTCGATGACTGCGGAGTCGGGCCCCAGTGGTACGACCTGGCCACCATGGGCTGGTGGATCGAGACCTCGCTGGCGCCACGGCGTTGCGCCGCGGCGTGGTCAGCGCTGGTGCATGCCTACTTCAACGAGGTCGATCCCGGTCCGGTCTTCGCCGACTCGATCACCCTGTTGGTGACGGAAAACGAAGTTCGTTCGACCCGATTCCTTGTCGACCATTGCGATCTCGCACCCGAGCTATGGGCTCGGGTCGCACATTCCCTGGATTCGGTGACCGAGCGAGCCTGCAACGGACAGTTGCATATCCTTTCCGAGGGTCGTGCTCGGCGCGAGCCCTGCGGCCAGGGTCGCCGGTAAGGCGAGCAGGGATTGTCGCGGCGCCGGCTCGATGATCAACCGCTCCCCTCCTTGCGCATGATCGCATCCTCGCCAGGCAACTCGAATTCGCGTGGGATCCTGTCGGAAGCTTCAGCGGAAGAGACCCACGCAGGCGCATCAACCAGCGTTCCATGCGCGCTCCCGCGCCCCGGGAACATCGAGCGCGCCAGCCGCGGCGCGCAGGCGGGCGACGTCGCGCGCCGGGGCTTCGCCGAAGTGCCGGCGGTACTCGCGGCCGAACTGCGACGGGCTTTCGTAGCCCACGCGCATGGCGGCGGTCGCGACGTCGAGGTCCTGCACCAGCATCAGGCTGCGCGCCTCCTGCAGCCTGAGCTGTTTCTGGAATTGCAACGGTGTCATCGAGGTCACGGCGCGGAAGTGCTCGTAGAGGCTCGACGCGCTCATGCCCGCCTGCGCGGCAAGCTGCTCGATGCCGTAGCGCTCGCGGTAGTGCTTCCCGATCCAGGCCATGACGCGACCGATCCGCGCCACCCGTCCCTGGCTGAATCCGATCTGGCGCATCCTGGCGCCGTCGGGGCCGGTGAACAGGCGATAGACGATCTCCTGCTCGGCGAGCGGCCCCAGCACGGGCAGAGCGGCCGGTTCGTCCAGCAGGCGCACCAGGCGCAAGGCCGCCTCGAGCAGGGCCGGGCTGGCATCGGACACCGTCTTGCCCTCGGGCGGGCATGGGGCTTCCGGCGGCGGCGGCACGCGCAGCGACAGGCTCCCCAGCATGACCGGGTCGAAGTCGAGATACATGCAGAGATAGGGTCTGTGCGGCGTCGCCTCCATCACGCGGCCGATGGCCGGCAGATCGTGGGTCACCAACCCATGGCGTCCCGCCGCGTAGCGCAGCACCCGGCCGCCCAGCGTGACGTCCTTGCGCCCCTGCACGACCAGGCACAGCTGGGGTCGGTACACGTTCGGCAACGGCAAGGTGACGGTGGAGGACCGCACCAGGGTCAGGCGCTCGATGGGGGTGCCATGAAATCCATCTCCGGGGAGATGCCGGGCCATCACGGAGGCGATTTCGCTCAAGGTATCCATGGCGCGAATGATCGCAAATGCGCGCCCGTGCTGCCATGCCGATCCTGGAGTTCCGGAGGATCAGGCAAACATTCCCGAACATCGCGCTCACGCCCGCCAGCGATCGCGGCCCACAATCCTGGCTTCGCAACCCTGCCGCGGCACAACCGGAGAAGCTCCATGACCACCGATCATCCTCCCGCGCGCGGCTTCGCGCTGGGCACCTGGGCCTGGGGCGACAGCGGCGAGACGGGCGACGGCCAATTCGGAACCCGTCTGACCCGGGGCGACCTGGAGCAAGTCGTCGACAAGGCCCGAGCGGCCGGCTTCACCCTGTGGGACACCGCGCGGGTCTACGGCATGGGGCGCTCCGAGGCACTGCTCGGAGAACTGCTGGGGGATGGCCCCCGGGAAAGCTACGAGATCTCCACCAAGTTCACCCCGCAGATCGCGGGCGACGGCGAGGATCCGATGCGCGAGATGCTGGAAAGAAGCCTGGCGACGCTCGGTGTCGAGTACGTCGATCTCTACTGGATCCACAACCCGGCCGACGTGCGCCGGTGGACACCGTGCCTGATCCCGCTGCTGCAAAGCGGGAAGGTCCGGCGTGTCGGCGTTTCCAACCACAACTTGGCCGAGATCAGGCTCGCCGACCGGATCCTCGGCGAAGCCGGTTTCCGGATCGAAGCCGTCCAGAACCACTACAGCCTGCTGTATCGCCAGTCCGAACAGGCCGGGATCCTCGATCACTGCCGCGCCGCGGGCATTCCCTTTTTCGCCTACATGGTGCTCGAGCAAGGTGCCTTGACCGGCAGCTACGATGCCGACAGGCCCTTGCCGGCGGGCAGCAAGCGCGCGCAGAGCTACACCGCCATGCTGCCGAAGCTCAAGCCCCTGACGGACGGGCTCGCCTCGATCGCCCGCGACCAGGGCGCCGAGGCGGCGGACGTCGCGATGGCCTGGGCCCTCGCCAAGGGTGCGACGCCGATCGTCGGCGTCACCAGGCCCCGGCATGTCGAGGGGCTGGTCCGCGCTCGCGGCCTCGGGCTCACGCCCGAGCACGTCGCGGAGCTGGAGGCTCTCGCCGACTCCGCCGAGGTGAACACGCGCGGCTGGTGGGAGCGCGATATGGTCGTCTGAAGCTCGGCGCGCCTTGGTGCGCAAGACGCCGGCACCACGCGCGGCGTTGCTGCCCTGCGAGGCCCGCGCACGCCGCGGCCCGCAAGGGTCTACGATCGACGCATGGCCGGTCCCGCAACTCGCCAGGAGCCCACGATGTCCGAGCACAGCGCCAGCCCCCGCCACGAGCGGGTCCACGGCCCGCAATCCATCGACGAACACCTGCGCGCGCAGCTGCCGCGCTGGTCGCGCGATGGCGGGTGCATCCAGCGCCGCTACCGCACCGCGGGCTGGAAGTCCAGCGTGCTGGCGGTGGGGGCCATCGCCCACCTGGCGGAAGCCGCGTGGCATCACCCGGATCTGTCGGTCGGCTACGACCATGTGGTGGTGCGCCTGAGCACCCATAGCGCGGGCGGCGTGACCGACAAGGACTTCGAGCTCGCCGCGCGCATCGAGCAACTGCTCACCTGGAACCCCGGGCGCCAACCCGGCAGCGCCCTCGAGGGCACGCCCGACGATCCGCGCCACGCCTATCTGCCGCCGGACGAGGCGCCGAAGACCGCGCGCTGAGCCCGCCGGACACGCGGGCATGCGCCACGACGGCCAGGCCGCTTCCAGGCTTCGACCCGCGCGGTCGTGCAGGCTCGCCGTGCGTCGGGGCTTCAGTCGTCGATCCGCTGCACGCGCCCCTGCGCGCCGTCCATGCGGACTCGAGTTCCCGTGCGCAGCAGATCCAATGCCCGACGCACACTCATGACCGCCGGAAGTCCGAGCTCCCGGGCGGTCACCGCGCCATGGGACAGGGGCCCCCCGCTTTCCGCGATCACGCCCGCGCTGCGATAGAACAGCGGTGTCCAGGCCGGGTTCGTGGTTCGCGCCACGAGGATGGCTCCCGAGGGAAAGTCCGCGAAGTCCTCCGGGCCGCGCACGCAGAAGACCCGGGCCTCGGCGATGCCCGCGCTTGCGCCCAGTCCCTGCAGCACCCGGGCGTCTTGATCCAGCACATCGGCGACGCCCAGTTCCCACTCCGGAGTGCGCATTCGAGCGGCGTCGTAGGCACGTCGATGCTCGGCCACCGCGGCCGCGACCGGCGCGAAGTCTGCGTCGGCGACGGCCTTTCCGAAGATCGCAACCGGGCAGAAATACACATCGTCGGCCCGGTCCAGCGTCCCCTGCTCCACCAGGCGGCGGCCGATCGCGGCCAGGCCGCGGCGGAACGGAAGGGTCAGCCGCGTGGTCTGATAGTGCTCCAGGTCGTCCAGCGCGGTGTAGGCGCGCGCCAGGCGAATCACCTCGCGCAGGAGGTAGCGCAACTCGGCCGGCGCCGCCCCGAGCAGATCGTGTTCCACGGCCGCCATGGAAACCTGGAGCTCGTGCAGGCGCTGCTCGTCGGCCTGCTCGGGCTGCGCCGCCAAGCCCGCGATCTGCGTGAGCACGACGTGCGGCGCCTCGATCCAGGTCGGATGGTAGGCATCGAAATCGACCTCGCGATGGCCGTGCCGCTGCACGAAGTCGCGGAACCGACTGGCGAAGTCCGGATGCTCGGCAAGCTCCGGCCACCCTGGCCGCCGGGCGGCACGCAGCACAAGCTGCGCTCCGCCCGGCAACGACCGTGCGACGCGCGCCAGTTCGGCCATCTCGCGGTTGATCTGTCCTGTCACGGTATCCGTCACGGCCAACAGGCGCTCCACCATCGCTCGGACCTCGGCATCGCCGGCCTCGGTCACCAGCCCGACCAGGCGTCCGAGCCATCCGTGCAGGGCGCGCTGGGTCAGGGAAATGGCGATGTTGGGCAGGAAGTAGCGACGGCCGAGATCACGCACGCGCAGCACGTAGTCCCATAGCTCGGCGATCGACAGGTTGTCGAGGGGTTCGGCCATCAGCGCGCCGATGCTCAGCAGGTAGGCATCCAGATCCCGCGCCCAGCGCTGCGGCAGGTCGACCACCCAGGCGTAGCGCCTGCTCAACGTGGGCAACGCGGCGCGCAATGCGGGCAGGTCTCCAAGCAGATCGTCCGGGAGCCGCCCACCATACAGTTCCACGGCGTTCTGGTTGCCGTAGACGTATCCGTCCTTCACCGCGAACCATTTGTCGTGAAAGGGTGGCAACCCCATCAGCGCGAAGGAATGGTTGAGCGACGCATGGAATGCCTCCTCGACCAGATCCCAGGTCATCGGAGTGACCACGTTGGGAAAGCGTTCGGCGGACTCGTCGCGCGTCCAGCGCGCCGGAATTCGGGTCAGCGGGCGCGATTGGAGCAGGAACAGGCGCTCCCCTTCGTAGGCCCATTCGATGTCCTGGGGAAATCCGAACAACTTCTCGGCACGCAAGGCCAGGTCCGCAACCTCGGAGCAGGCCGCGGCGCTCAGGGACGCCCGCAGGCGTCGCGGCCGACCGAGCTGCACGCGTCGCGTCCCCCGCGCGTGCGGCACCCAGGCCCTGGGCTTGTCCGCGACACGCTGCTCGATCACCGGGAGCAGGCCGTCGTCGGCCGCGCGTCGCGAGATCCGGAATTCGTCGACCGCCTCCTCGCCGCCGACCACGCTCTCGCCCAGGCCAAACGCGGCATTGATCAGCACGGTGTCGAGGCGGCCGCGCACCGGATCGATGCTGAAGGCGACGCCAGCAGCGTCGTCGGCCGACACTCGGACCAGGCGCTGCACCACGACCGCCATCGCGGCTTCCATGTGGCATGCTCCCAGACGCTCGCGGTACTCCAGGGCGTGGCGATTCCACAGCGACATGTAGCAGGCTCGCATGGCCTCGGCGACTTCGTCGACCCCGCAGCGATTCAGGGACGTATCGTGCAGACCGGCGAACGCGGCCCCGGCCGAATCCTCCTGGGTGGCCGACGAGCGTACGGCCAACCCCTGTCCGAGCAAGGATTCGGCCCGAAGTGCCGCCTCCAGTTCGCACAGCAGCCCCTCGGGCAGCGGCTGCCCGGCCATCAGTTGCTGCACGGTCCGGCTGAGCGCTTCGGCGTCGCCCGCATGGCGCTCCAGCGCCGAGGCGATGCCCCGCTGCATGGGCCGCGCGAACTCGCGGTAGCCATGGCTGGTGATGATGACGCCGGGCGGCACGGCAAGCGTCGCGGCCGCCCGGGCAAGACCGGCCCCCTTGCCTCCGGAGAGGTCCACGCGTCGTGCCTCGGGCGCGTGGAACGAAAAGACCCGCCGTTCGTGATCGCTCATCGCAGTTCCCCCATGGCCGTCCCGCGAGCCAGCACAAGGGCCGCGCTGCCCAGCACGATCCCGGCGAGCACGTCGATGCCGTAGTGGTAGCGCAGGTACACGGTCGCCAGACAGATACCCGCCAGGATCGGCGCCAGCACCACCGCCACCATCCGATACGCGCGACGCCTCCGCCCCTCCAACCAGAAGAATCCCGTCACGTACCAGGCAATGCCGACGTGCAGGCTGGGAAACACATCCATGCCGGTGGCTCCATCGGCGACGGCGGCGCCGAGAAAGGCGCTGATCGGCCCGCCCGTGGCGACGGCGGGGATCTCCTCGGGAAAGGCCAGGTAGGGCCCGGCAGCCGGAACCAGCAGATAGCCCGCATAGCCGAGCAGATAGGCGAGGGACAGCCCGAGAAACCAGCGTCTGGACGAGGCCATGCGCCGTCGCACGCTGAACCAGACGACGGGCAGCACCACCAGGGGGTAGAAGCACAGATAGGCCAGGCTGAGGATGTCCGACACGCTTGCCCGTTCGAGCGGGAGCAGGCGCTGCGGCAGGCTGAGCCCGCCCCACAGCCATCGATCCAGTCGAAGCAGCATGGCATCGGCCGGGTGATGGATCCACTGCTGCTGGATGGCCTGGAACAAGGGGAAGGTGCTCCAGGAGGCCACGAATTGCAAGGTACCCTGCCAGTGCGCGAATGCACCTTCGCGCCGCGCCATGCTCAGACTGCAGACGGCGCACGCGGCCAGCGAGACGACCGATACGATGCGCAACGGCCCGGCGTGGCGCATGGCGCCATCGCCGAACCACAGCGCGTAGCTGCCCAAGCCCCAGATCAGCCAGAGTTCCAGCACGAACAACCATCCGATGCATCGAGTCCGGGTCTCGTTCACTCAAGGCTCCGGCCAGCGCCACCATCCATAAGCCGCCACGGCGGCCATCGGCACCGCGGTCTGCGGGTACCGGACGGCAAGAATTGCCAGGATCGGCACCCACATCACGGCCGCGGCGGAACCGGCGAGCATGCGGCGCAGCGTGACCGTGTGGCGCGTCGTGGCCCTTGCCCCGGCCGCCAGCCCCGCCAGCAGGATCGGGGCCAGCAGCAGCGCGGCAAGCGCGACGCACGGCCACTCCCAGGCGCGCGGCGGCTTTGGTCGGGGCCGTGGCTCGACCTCCTCCGACGCCATGGGCCGCGCCTGCGTCTCGCAGGCCTTGAAGGCCAGCGCATAGGATCTGCCATCGCCGCTGCGCGCCGCGGCACGACGCTCGACGCGCTCGAAGCTCGCGGTGTCGGTGCAGTTCACCGACACCGCATCAAGCGCGGCGGCCAGCACGGCCTCGGTCTGTGCAACCCACGCCCCGAATTCGCGCCCCGCCCGCTCGGGCACGAGGATCGGTGCGCCGACCAGCAATTCGGCGCGAGCGCGGAATCGATCCGGATGGCGATAGAACAGTCCCACCGGGACAATTTCCAGCGGCGCCATTCCCGATTCGCTCGCCAGGCAGGCGATACGGGCAGCGCCTGGCGCGTAGCGCAGTGGCTTGGGGCCCCATGAACTCGTTCCCTCCGGGAACATCGCCACACAGCCCCCCCGCTCCAGACAGGACAGCGCGGCTTCCACCGGAGACGCGAAACGCCGCGCGTCCAGGCCCAGGCGTTGGCGATCCTTGTCCCGTACCACCGGGATTCCCGCGAACATGAGGCGCAGCAGGGGATTGCGCAGCCATTGCACGGACAGCAGGAAGCGAGCCTCGGGAAAGGCTGCGAGCACGAGATAGCCGTCGATGGCTCCGTTGCGATGACTGCACAGGACGAGCCGACGCGCCGCTGCGGGCGGGCGTACGCCCACGACGCGGACGCGAAAGTAGAAATTGCGCAGAAGCAAGGCCACCGATCGGTGCCACAGGGGCGTTGTCGGAGGACGGCCGCGCTTGCGCGCGCAAGCGCGCGTGGTGGAGTCTGGCACGTTGAGCCTGTCGACGGCCGTGGTGGCGAAGCCAACGCCACGGCCCACGATTTGATTGGCTGGGATCGTATGGGGCATCGAATCGCCCGCGCCGGATTGAGGGCTTTCGCCAGCCGGGGTCCTGGCCGGCGCGACGAAGAAGTGCTCCGAGCTCGCTGCGCGTACGATGCGAGGCTTCCCTCGCAACGCCCGTACCCCATGCAGCCAGAC
>JAJZGE010000027.1 GCA_021798675.1 Pseudomonadota bacterium
ACCGGATGGCTGATGCGCGCAGTGATGATCGCCACCTGCACGCCGTTCGCCAGCAGGCGTTTCAGCCCCAGGCCGTCGTGCACGTGGAACACCTTGGTCTCGCGGCCATCCTCGCCGTACCAGAGGCGGCCGTCGGTGAGCGTGCCGTCCACGTCGAACGCGGCGACGCGGATTTTCGCGGCGCGGGCGAGTACATCAGTAGGGATGTTGGAAAGGTAGTTGATGGGCACGGTTCGGTGTTGTGGTGGAGTCGAGAGCAAGGGCGGCTTGCCTGATTTGCCGATGCGCCAAGGCGCATCGGCAGACGAATCAGACAACACGTGCCCGGAGCAGATCGTGAATGTTCAGTGCGCCGACCACGTGTTGCGCGTCGTCGACGACCAGCAGGGCGTGGATCTGGTGCTTTTCCATCAATTGCGCCGCTTCGGCCGCCAGCTTGTCGGGGCCGATGGTCTTGGGGCCGCGGGTCATCAGCGAGGCCACGGTGGCGCCGCGCAGGTTCACGTCCTCGTCGTCCAGCGCACGGCGCAGGTCGCCGTCGGTGAACACACCGAGCAGGCGCTGCTGCTCATCGACCACGGCGGTCATGCCGAGGTGCTTGCGGGTCATCTCCACCAGTGCGGCGGTGAGGCTGGCCTCGGGCGGCACGCGCGGCACGTCGTCGCCCGAGTGCATGACGTCGCTGATCCGCAGCAACAGGCGCCGACCGAGGCTGCCCGCCGGGTGCGACCGGGCAAAATCGTCCGAGGTGAAGCCGCGCGCCTCCAGCAGCGCGATCGCCAGCGCGTCGCCCAGCACCAGCGCCGCCGTGGTACTGGTAGTGGGCGCCAGCCCCAGCGGGCAGGCCTCGGTGCTGATGCTGCCGTCGATGTGCACGCTGGCCTGGCTGGCCAGCGAGGATGCCGGCTTGCCGGTGATCGCGATCAGCGGGATGCCCTGGCGCTTGATCATCGGCAGGATGAACAGCAGCTCGTCGGTTTCGCCGGAGTAGGAAAGCGCCAGCACCACGTCGTCGGGCTGGATCATGCCGAGGTCGCCGTGGCTGGCCTCGCCCGGATGCACGAAGAACGCCGGAGTGCCGGTGGACGCCAGGGTGGCGGCAATCTTGCGCGCCACGTGGCCGGACTTGCCCATGCCGGTGACCACCACGCGGCCGCGGCAGTCCAGGATCAGCCGGCAGGCCTCCACGAACGCGGCATCCACGCGTGGCCCCAGTTCGGCGATGGCGGCCGCCTCGGTGGCGATGACCGCGCGGGCGCTGCGCACGATGGCGTCCGGCTGCAGTTCGATGGCGGCGTACGGGGCGGAGCGTGGGTTCATGTCGGCTCGATGCGGGGGCTTGGGCTGCCGGGGCAGGGGCCGCTGTCGTTTCTGCGACAGGGGATTTCCATTACCATGGCATATTCGCATTTTAACGTCACAAGCCAGCGCGATGCCGCGTTGCGCCCCCTCTTTCCGTGGAAACCCGATGGATCCAGCCCGCATCCAGACCCTGATCGAAACCGGCCTGCCCGGCGCACGGGCCGAGGTCAGCGGCGACGATGGCGTGCACTTCGAGGCCACCGTGGTCGCCAGCCAGTTCGCCGGCAAGCTGCCGCTGGCACGGCACCGGCTGGTCTACGCCACGCTGGGCGAGCTGATGGGCGGAGCGATCCATGCGCTGGCATTGAAGACGCTGACCCCCGAGGAAGCCGCAGCGCGCCGAGGGTGATCGGGTGACAATTCCGGCATCCGCGCCGGCTTTTTTGCGCCCCATGTGCGGAGCGCACAAGTATTTCAGGAACATTGATGGCAAAGATCCTCATCAACGGCGGCGTGCCGCTCCAGGGCGAGGTGGGTATTTCCGGTGCGAAGAACGCCGTGCTCCCCATCCTCGCCGCCTGCCTGCTGGCCGACGCGCCGGTGAGCATCGGCAACGTGCCGCACCTGCATGACGTCACCACCTTCATCGAGCTGCTCGGCCAGATGGGCGTGCAGCTGGTGCTCGACGACCGCATGAAGATCCACGTCGATCCGCGCACCACCAGCACCTGCATCGCCCCCTACGACCTGGTGCGTACCATGCGCGCCTCGATCCTCGTGCTGGGGCCGCTGGTGGCGCGCTTCGGCCAGGCCGAGGTGTCGCTGCCCGGCGGCTGCGCGATCGGCTCGCGTCCGGTCGACCAGCACATCCGCGGCCTGCAGGCGCTGGGCGCCGAGATCACCGTGGAGAACGGCTACATCAAGGCGCGCGCGAAGCGGCTCAAGGGCGCGCGCATCGTGATGGACATGGTCACCGTCACCGGCACCGAGAACATCCTGATGGCCGCCACGCTGGCCGAAGGCACCACGGTGATCGAGAACGCCGCGCAGGAGCCCGAGGTGGTCGACCTGGCGCACTGCCTGATCTCGATGGGCGCGCGCATCGAGGGGGTGGGCACGTCCACCCTGGTGATCCATGGCATGGAGCGCCTGCACGGCACCGACTACCAAGTGCTGCCCGACCGCATCGAAACCGGCACCTTCCTAGTCGGCGCGGCGATGACCGGTGGCAAGGTGCGCGCCCGCGGCGCCCGTGCCGACACGATGGACGCGGTGCTGGCCAAGCTGGAGGATGCCGGCGCGCACATCTCCAGTGGCGAGGACTGGATCGAACTCGACATGGGCGGCCGCCGGCCGAAGGCGGTCAACATCACCACCGCACCGTATCCCGCGTTCCCCACCGACATGCAGGCCCAGTTCACCGCGCTCAACTGCGTGGCGGAAGGCACCGGCATCATCACCGAGACGGTGTTCGAAAACCGCTTCATGCATGCCCATGAGCTGCAGCGCCTCGGCGCCGACATCCAGCTCGAAGGCAACACCGCCGTCATCAAGGGCGTGGACCAGATGAGCGGCGCGCCGATCATGGCCACCGACCTGCGCGCCTCCGCCTGCCTGGTGCTGGCGGGCCTGGTGGCGCACGGGGACACCACGGTCGACCGCGTCTACCACATCGACCGCGGCTACGAGAACATCGAGGAAAAGCTGGGCGTGCTGGGCGCGCGGATCCGGCGTTTGCCGAACTGAGCGCCTGGCTGCAGAATCGCCTCCGTTGCGCAACGGAGGGCAGGGAATGGCGTACTACTGGCGGATTGAAAAGATTCCCGAACTGTCTGACCTGTCACCTGGAGACAGGCAAAGATGGTGGCGGGAAGCAAGGGCGGAGAGCCGCAGTGGTCGCGCCATGGCGATCAGGCTGGGTACCTTCTTTGGTGCCGTTTTCGGCGCGGACACGTTGGCCAGCTGGTGCGGCTACGGCGGTGGCCCGGTCCACTGGGCTTCCACGGGTTGTGCCGCTGGATTGGCCTCCTGGATGCTTGACGTCCTGCTCGAGCAGCCGCGAGCTCGTCGCTGGCTGAGGGTGAACGTTGCCAGGTAAATGGTTCGGGAACAGTGACCGACTGGGGTCTGACCACGGTTCGCCGGCTACCTACGGCTGCGAATAGCGCACCAGTTCGAGCATGAAGTTGCCGCCGCCCTTCTGGGCGAGCTTGATTGGCACGGGGTATTTCGCTGGCGCGTACCAGGCGTTGAATGCGCGATCCTGGTCGGTACGGTCCACGCGCACGGCGCTGAACGAACCGGCCGGGACGCTGATCTTCTCGCTGGCCGCCACCTTGAAGGTCTGCATTTCGACGGCCTGATTGCCGCCGACGCGGAACGTCGCGCTCTTCGCGCCATCGCGCAGCGCAACGCCCAGCGCCAGCGGCAGGGTGTTGCGTTCCACCATGCCCGGCTGCATCGGGTAGCTGTGGTGCTTGCCGTTGTCGTTCACCTGCACGGTGGTGCCGTGCACTGCGAGCGTGCGGTTCCTGGGCTTCAGCGCGGATACGAAGGCATAGGCATACGACACCGCCTGCGGCGTATGGCCGATCCAGATGAAACGCGAGTCTTCCGAGGTGCTGGCACCCAGGGCGGCGGCCAGCCCTGCCGTGCCGACGATCTTGTCGGTGTACTCGAACAGTCCGCCACCGGCCGGTCTCAGCGTGAGCGTGGCATTGCCGATCGGCTGGCCGTACTGCAGCACGCGATAGGTGGCGATGAACGACTGCGGCACCGCCGCGGCAACGGTCGGGGCAGCAGGCAGGGCGAGGGCGATGGCGAGGCCGGCACGGCGCAGGGTTGTCTTCATCCTGCCGACTATAGGCCGCATGCCTGAATGCCGCGCGACCTGCCGCCCTATGACAGTTGTGCCAGCGTGAGCGGGCCGGCCAATGGCTGGCCATCGAACAGTGCCGAGCCGTTCCAGTGCAGGCGACCGCGGGCGATGGCGCCGACCACGGCGGTCAGCAACTTGTGCTCCTCCGCCAGCAGGCGTTCCGCCAGCGAGGTTTCGGTGTCGCTGGTGCCCACCGAAATGCGAGCCTGCGCCACCACCGGCCCGCCATCCAGTTCGGCGGTGACGTAGTGGACGCTGGCGCCATGCTCGGTGTCCCCGGCTTCGAGGCAGCGGCGGTGCGTGTGCAGGCCGGGATATTTCGGCAGCAACGACGGATGGATGTTGATGGCGCGGCCTTCCCAGCCAGCCACCACCTCGGCGTCGATCACGCGCATGTAGCCGGCCAGGACCAGCAGTTCGGCGCCGCTGGCGGCGACACGCGCGAACAGCGCCCGATCGAAGCTGGCGCGATCCGGGTAATCCTTCGGGTTGAGCGCCAGCGCGCGGATCCCCGCGGCCTCGGCCAGCCGCAGCGCGCCGGCGGAGGCCTTGTCGCTGGCCACCAGCACGAACTCCACCGGCAGGGCGCCGGCGTCGCGGGCGGCGATCAGCGCGGCGAGGTTGCTGCCGCGGCCGGAGGCGAGCACGGCGACTTTGAGTGGGGATGGGTTCACCGCAGGCTCAGCCGATGTGGACGCGCTCGTCGCCCGCGGCCTTCACCACTTCGCCGATCACGCGGCTGGCGAGGCCGTGCTTCGCCAGCAGGGCAGAGGCTGCGGCTGCGGCGTCGCGCGGCAGGATCACCGTGAAGCCGATGCCGCAGTTGAAGGTGCGCCACATTTCTTCGCGCGCCACCTTGCCTTCGCGCTGCAGCCAGTCGAACACCGGCGGCAGCTCGATGCTGGCGGCGTCCAGTGCGAGGCCGAGGCCGTCGGGTACCACGCGGATGATGTTTTCCTTGAGGCCGCCGCCGGTGATGTGGGCCATGCCGTGCACCGGCTGGGCCTTCAGCAGTTCCAGCATGGGCTTCACGTAGATCACCGTGGGCGCCATCAGTGCGTCGGCCAGCTTCACGCCGCCGAGATCCAGCTCCAGCGGTCGGCCTGCGCGTTCCACGATCTTGCGGACCAGCGAATAGCCGTTGGAGTGCGGGCCGCTGGAAGCCACGCCCAGCACCACGTCGCCCGCCACGATGGCGTCGCCGGAGAGCAGGTCGGTCTTTTCCACCGCGCCCACGGTGAAGCCGGCGAGGTCGTATTCGCCCGGCGGGTACATATCCGGCATTTCCGCGGTCTCGCCGCCGATCAGGGCGCAGCCGGCCAGTTCGCAGCCCCTGGCGATGCCGCCGACCACCGCCGCGGCGGTGTCCACGTCCAGCTTGCCGGTGGCGAAATAGTCGAGGAAGAACAGCGGCTCGGCGCCCTGCACCAGCACGTCGTTCACGCACATGCCCACCAGGTCGATGCCGATGGTGTCGTGGCGGCCCAGCTCCTGCGCCAGCTTCAGCTTGGTGCCCACGCCGTCGGTGCCGGAGACCAGCACCGGTTCGCGGTATTTGCCGCCCAGGTTGAACAGGCCGCCGAAGCCGCCCAGGCCGCCCATCACCTCGGGGCGGCTGGTGCGCTTGACCAGCGGCTTGATGCGTTCGACCAGGGCATTGCCGGCGTCGATGTCGACTCCGGCGGCACGGTAGGTGAGGGCGTCGGACATGGCGGCAACCGGCGTGGGAAACCGGCGATTCTACCGCATGCGGGGGTGGCCGATGCGTTGGCGTGGCCAGCGGCATGGACGCGGCCATGGCGATTGGGCAGACTTCAGCGGTGTTCCCGCCAAGTATCCCGTCGATGCGCCAGTCATCCTTGCGTTTGCTGCGCCTGTTTTCCCTCGCCCTGTTGTTCGGGCTGGCCGCCTTGCCGTCATTGCGTGCGCAAAGTGCATCGCCGTATTCGGTGACGGTACCGGTGACCGACACCAGCGATGCCCAGCGCAGCGACGCGTTCGCCACCGCGCTCAGCCAGGTGCTGGTGCGGGTGGCCGGGGGGCAGGACCTGCGTGGCATGCCGGGTTATGACGACGCGCTGAAGAACGCCGCCGCGCTGGTGCGGCATTTCCAGTACGCACGCACCGCCGGCGGCATGAGCCTGGCGGTGGATTTCGAGCCAGGCGCGGTGCGCCACCTGGTCAGCCAGCTCGGCGTCGCGGGCAGCGTGGCCGGCAAGCCGCCAGTGCTGCTGATGGTCCGCGGCAGCGACGGACAGCTGCTCGACAAGGATGCGCTGGCCAGCCTTGCCGGTGCCGCCGCCGCGCGCGGCTACAACGTGGCCTACGTCGATCCCGCCAATGCGCCGGACCCCGCCAAGGTGGATGCCGCCGACCCGGATACGCTGGCGGCGATCAACCAGCAGTACCACACGGGCCTGGTGCTGCTGGGCACCCTGCACGGCGGTGGTGCCGATTGGACGCTGGTTTCCGGCGGCAAGGCGCAGCGCTGGAGCGACCAGGCCGCCACCGAGGACGCGCTGATGGCCAACGCCGGCAACGCCATGGTTGACCGCATCGGGCAGCAGCTCAACGTGATCGGTTCCACCATCAACGACGAGAAGCTGTGGGTGGGCGGCCTGGACAGCGCGATGGATTACGCCAATCTGCTCAACCTTTTGCGCAGCGATCCCTCGGTGCATGGTGTCGCCACGCTGGGCGCGGACAACGACGGCATGCTGTTCGAGGTGAAGTCGGCGATGCCGGCCGATGCGCTGGCGGCGAACCTTGCGGCCAGCGGGCGCCTGATCCGCAGCCAGGCGCATCCGGACACCGATGCCAGCCTGCGCTGGCTGCATTGAATCGATGGCTGATTGAATCCCTCGCGGGAGCCGCACATGCCTGTGCCGCGCTTTCGAGAGGTCGGTTTCTGATCGAGGGAGTGGGCGCGTGATCCAGGAGAACCATCGCCGTTGGCAGCTGCTGGCGATCCTCGCGGTCATCGGCTTCCTGCTGTGGCGCCTGTCGCCGATGCTGATGCCCTTCGTGGTGGCGGCGATGCTGGCCTACCTCGGCGACCCGCTGGCCGACCGGCTGGAACGCCTGCACATGAGCCGCACGCTGGCGGTGAGCATTGTGTTCCTGGTGCTGATGCTGGCGCTGGGCGGCGCCCTGCTGCTGCTGATCCCGCTGATCTCGCGCCAGATCGAGAACCTGATCCAGAACGTGCCGCGCTACGTGGACTGGGCCGAGCACACCGCATGGCCATGGCTGCAGGTGAAGCTGCACCTCGATCCGCGCACCTTCGAGAGCGACCAGCTGATCGCCACGATCAAGGAACACATCGGCTCGGTGGGCGGCATCGCCGGCCAGGTGCTGGGCAAGGTTTCGCGCTCGGGCCTGGGCGTGGTGCTGTGGCTCACCAACCTGGTGCTGATCCCGGTGGTGGCGTTCTACCTGCTGCGCGACTGGGACCGGCTGGTGGCGGCGATCGATTGCTTGCTGCCGCGCTCGATCCAGCCGACCATCGCCCATCTCGCACGCGAATCCGACGTGGTGCTCGGCGCCTTCGTGCGCGGCCAGCTGCTGGTGATGCTGGCGCTGGGCGTGTACTACGGCGGTACGCTGTCGCTGGTCGCCGGGCTGTCGGTAGGGGCGCTGATCGGCATGGTCGCAGGGCTGCTGAGCTTCGTGCCCTACCTGGGGTTCATCACCGGCTTTGCCGCCG
Organism: Pseudomonadota bacterium; assembly: GCA_021798675.1. The sequence continues at coordinate 7,887 of JAJZGE010000027.1, forward strand.
CGATCATCGCCGCGCTGGTGCAGTACGGCGACTGGAAGCACCCGCTGATCGTCTGCGCCGTGTTCATCGTCGGCCAGTTGCTGGAAGGCTACGTGCTGGTACCCAAGCTGGTCGGCGAGAAGATCGGCTTGCACCCGGTGGCGGTGATCTTCGCGGTACTGGCCGGCGGCGAACTGTTCGGCTTCCTTGGCGTGCTGCTGGCGCTGCCGGCGGCCTCGGTGGCGATGGTGCTGCTGCGCTACCTGATGGAGCGCTATCGCCACAGCGAGTTGTACACGGAAGAAGGCGAGGCCGATCCCGTGCTCCACGACACGGTCGCCGAGGTTGAGGCCTCGGTCAGTACCGCCGCCGGCACGGTCGAGGTCAATACCGTGATCGAAGCGCCGCGCGAGCCGCCCGCAGCGCCATGATTCCGCAACTGCCGCTCGCCCTGCGCTGGCCACGCCGCCAGCGCTTCGAACATTTCCATGCCGGCGCCAACGCTGCTGCACTGGCCGCGGTCGAGGCGCTGGCGCGCGAACCCGGCGCGCCGTGGCTGTACCTGCACGGTCCGGCCGGCAGCGGCAAGAGCCACCTGTTGATGGCCGCCTGCCAGGCCGCCGGCGAAGCCGGGTGCAGCGTGCAATACCTGCCGCTGGCGCGGATCGCCGACCGCGGCACCGCAATCCGCGGTGTGGCCGGCAGCGCGCTGCTGGCGCTGGACGATCTCGGCGCGATCGCCGGCGACCGCGAGGCGGAACACGCGCTGTTCGACCTCTACAACCGTGCCCGGGCCGAGGGCGCCGCCCTGCTGTTCGCCGCCGAATCCACGCCGGCGCAGCTCGGGCTCGGGTTGCCCGACCTGCGTTCCCGCCTGGGCGCCTGCACCCAGTTCGCGCTGAAGCCGCTGGACGACGCCGAGCGCCGCGAGGTGCTCAGGGCGCAGGCTGGCCTGCGCGGCATCGAACTGGACGAAGGCGTGCTGGACTGGCTGTTCGCCCGCCACACGCGTGACCTCGGTGCGCTGCTGGACCTGCTCGACAAACTCGACCAGGCCTCGCTGGCGGCGCAGCGGCGGGTGACGATTCCTTTCCTGCGCGAGCTACTGAAATAGCGCAAAGCCTGGCCGCCGAGGAGGATTCAGCATGCCCGATATCCAGTTCAGCAGTGACGAGAAGGATATTCTCGTGCGCAAGATCAAGCGCTACTTCGCTGAAGAATTGAGGCAGGAGATCGGCGGCTTCGATGCCGAATTCCTGCTGGACTTTTTCGCCGGCGAAGTGGGGGCCTATTTCTACAACCGCGGCTTGTACGACGCCCAGGCCATCCTTTCCGGAAAGCTCGATGAGCTGGGCGAAGCGATCTATCAGTTGGAGCGGCCGACCGAATTCCGCCGGTAACGCCAGGTGCCGCTCAGGCCTTCAGCAACTCCGGCGTGGCGTGCGCGCCGATCGCATCGGTCATCGCCTTCGCCACGTTGAGGTTGCCGGCGATGAGGTTGCCGCTCTCGGGGATGCCGTCGCGGCCGGCGAAGTCGCCGTAGCGGCCGCCCGCCTCATGCACGAGCAGCACGCCAGCGGCCAGGTCCCAGGGCTTGAGGCCGATCTCGAAGTAGCCGTCGTAGCGGCCGGCGGCGGTGTAGGCGAGGTCCAGCGCGGCGGAGCCGGAGCGGCGGATGTCCTCGGCCTGGCCGAGCAGGGCACGGGTCATCGCGAGCTGCGCGTCGAGATGAGTGCGCTGGCGGTAGGGGAAGCCGGTGGCGATCATCGCGCCGCCCAGGTTCTCGCGCTTGCTGACGCGGATGCGGCGATCGTTGAGGTAGGCGCCATCGCCCTTGCTGGCGGTGAACAGTTCATTGCGCAACGGATCGAACACCACGCCATAGACCGGCACGCCCTTGTCGAGCATGGCGATGGAGACGGAAAAGTGCGGGATGCCGCGCAGGTAGTTGTGGGTGCCGTCCAGCGGATCGATCACCCAGGTCAGCGGGCCCCTGCCAATGGCGCTGCCCTCTTCGCCGACGATGGCGTGGTCGGGGTAGGCGCGGCGCAGTTCCTTGACGATCTCGGCCTCGGCCAGCTTGTCGACTTCGGAGGCGAAGTCCATGCGCTGCTTCTCGACGACGGTGAGGCCGTCGATGCGGTTCATGTAGCGCAATATCACGTTGCCGGCGGCGCGCGCGGCGCGCACCGCGATGGTGATGGCGGGTCGGGTC
>JAJZGE010000028.1 GCA_021798675.1 Pseudomonadota bacterium
ATCGCCCTCTCCGGCGCGATCTCCACCACTACCCCGACGGTGGTTTCCTACCTGGCCGCCAACGGCATCAGCAACCTGCAATACAGCAGCGTCAACTACTTCACCAACGCCGCCAACACGCGTACCCGCGGGGTCGACTTCGTCGGCACCTACGTGGCGAACCTGGGCAACAATGGCACCCTCACCAGTACGCTCAGCGCCAACTACAACCAGAACGTGGTCACCAGCGTCAAGGCCAACCCGGCCGTGCTCAACAACCTGGGGGTCAACTTCGTGCGCTTGAGCCGGCAGGACATCAAGGGCTACCTGGCCAACTCCACGCCGCGCAGCAAGCTGATCCTCAACGAGCAGTACGACGTCGGTAACTGGAGCCTCACCGGCACGCTCACGCGCTACGGCCGCTACAACAGCTACGTGGCCAGCCTGGCCAGCTACGATCCGGCCAGGGGCATCGTCGACCAGACCTTCAGCCCCAAGTGGGTTGTCGACCTCGCGGGCAACTACCGCTGGCAGCGCTGGACCTTCACCCTGGGCGTGGACGACGCCGCCGATACCTACCCCGACAAGAACATCCCCAACAACAACAACAACGGCACCCTGCCCTATTCCACCTTCTCGCCGTTCGGCTACAACGGCGCCTACGTGTACGGCAAGGTACGCTACAGCTGGTAACGACCACGGCGGAGGGCGCAGCTCCGGCTGCACCCTCCGCCGTGCCCGCTCTCCCCGCAACGGAATCCAACATGAGCAAGTCAGCTTCCGCATGGAGCCTCGTCGCTCTGCTGGCGGCAACGTCCATCGCGCAGGCCGCGGCGCCACAGGCCGCGCCATCCTCGATCCCCCAGCAGGCGCTCGATGCCACCGCGCACGGCACCACCATGGCGGCGCTGGCCAATGCCAAACCTGTGACGGCGACGCACGGCATGGTGGTCACCGCGCAGCACCTGGCCACCCAGGTCGGCGTGGACATCCTCAAGCAGGGCGGCAACGCCGTCGACGCCGCAGCGGCGGTGGGCTACGCGCTGGCGGTGGTGCACCCGTGCTGCGGCAACATCGGCGGCGGCGGCTTCATGGTGCTGCACCTGGCCGACGGCAAGAACGTCTTCCTCGACTTCCGCGAGAAGGCTCCGCTGAAGGCCACGCCCACGATGTACCAGGATGCCAAGGGCAACGTGGTCCCGGGCCGCAGCACCGGCACCTACCTCGGCGTGGGCGTGCCGGGCACGGTGATGGGCCTGGATACCGCGCTGAGGAAGTACGGCACCATGTCGCGGAGCGAGGTCATGGCACCGGCGATCAAGCTGGCACGCGACGGCTACGTGCTGGAACAGGGCGACGTCAACATCCTCGACCAGCGGGTGAAGGACTTCGCCAAGTATCCGAACGTGGCGGCCACCTTCCTTGACCACGGCAAGCCCTACGTGGCTGGCCAGCGTTTGCGCCAGCCGCAACTGGCCAAGACGCTGGAGCTGATCTCCAGCGAAGGCAGCCGCGCCTTCTACGACGGCCCGATCGCCCGTGCCGTCGTCGCCGCCAGCGACAAGCACGGCGGCATCCTGTCGCTGAAGGACTTCGCCGACTATTCGGTGAAGTGGGACAAACCGGTCACCTGCGAATACCACGGCTACACCTACGTGGCCGCGCCGCCACCCAGCTCCGGCGGCGTCACCATCTGCCAGGTGCTGCAGATCCTCAAGCCCTATCCGCTGTCGAAGTGGGGCTACGGTTCGGTGAACAGCGTGCACTACATCGTCGAGGCCGAGCGCCGCGCCTTCGCCGACCGCAACACCTACCTCGGCGACCCGGCCTTCGTGCACAACCCGATCGACAAGCTGCTCGCACCGGCCCACGTGGACGCGATGCGCGCCAGCATCCAGCCGGACAAGGCCACGCCCTCCACGGAGATCAAGGGCAGCCTGGGCCCGGCGGAGGGCACCAACACCACCCACTTCTCCATCGTCGACCGCCACGGCAACGCAGTGAGCGTCACCTACACCATCAACTACCTGTTCGGCGTCGGCCAGATCGCCGGCGACACCGGCTTCTTCCTCAACAACGAGATGGACGACTTCACCTCCAAGCCGGGAGTGCCGAACAGCTTCGGCCTGGTGCAGGGCAAGATCAACCAGATCGAACCCGGCAAGCGCCCGCTAAGCTCGATGTCGCCCAGCATCGTGCTGCGCGGCAAGGACAGGAAGCTGTACATGGTGACCGGCAGCCCCGGTGGCTCCACCATCATCTCGACCACGCTGGAGAGCTTCCTCAACGTGGCCGAGTTCGGCATGAACGTGCAGCAGGCGGTGGACGCGCCGCGCCTGCACATGCAGTGGCTGCCGGATCAGGTGTTTATGGAACCCGGCATGCTCGCGCCCGCCACGCAGAAACGTCTTGAGGCGATGGGCTACAAGTTCAAGCAGGTGCAGTCGTGGGGCGCCGACGAGGCGATCCTGGTGAATCCGCGCACCGGAGTGCTCGAAGGCGCCAATGACCGCCGACGCCCCGCCGGCCTGGCCGCCGGCTACTGACGAAGGTTGCAGGCGCGAGGGCCGGCCCGGCAATCCCGGGCCGGCCCTCGTCGTTTCGCCAGGCGGACCGCGGCGCGCTCAGTCCGTGCGAAACACCAGGTGCCCGCCGGCCACATCCACTGCGATGGTGCTGCCCGGCGCATAACGGCCTTCGAGGATCTCCTTCGCCAGCGGGTTCTCCAGCTGCTGCTGGATCGCACGCTTCAGCGGCCGCGCGCCGTACACCGGGTCGAAGCCCACGTTGCCGAGCAGATCCAGCGCCTTCTCGCTGATCTCCAGCTTCAGCTGGCGCTCGGCGAGGCGCTTCTCCAGCGCGGTGAGCTGGATCAGTGCGATCTTGCGGATCTGCTGCTTCTCCAGAGGCCGGAACACCACCAGCTCGTCGAGGCGGTTGATGAACTCGGGGCGGAAGTGCGCCTGCACCACGCCGAGCACGGCGGCCTTCATCTGCAGATAGTCCGCCTCCGAATCGCCAGCCTGCTCCTGGATCAGCTGCGAACCCAGGTTGGAGGTCATCACGATCACGGTGTTGCGGAAGTCCACCGTGCGGCCCTGGCCGTCGGTGAGGCGGCCGTCGTCCAACACCTGCAGCAGGATGTTGAACACGTCCGGATGCGCCTTCTCCACCTCGTCCAGCAGGATCACGCTGTACGGACGGCGGCGCACCGCCTCGGTGAGGTAGCCACCCTCCTCGTAGCCGACATAGCCCGGCGGCGCACCGATCAGCCGGCTCACGGCGTGCTTCTCCATGAACTCGCTCATGTCGATGCGCACCATCGCATCGGTGGTGTCGAACAGGAACTCGGCCAGTGCCTTGCACAGCTCAGTCTTGCCCACGCCGGTGGGGCCAAGGAACAGGAACGAGCCGCTGGGCCGGTTCGGATCGGACAGCCCCGCGCGCGCGCGGCGCACCGCGTCGGACACGGCGCGCACCGCCTCGTCCTGGCCCACCACGCGCTTGTGCAGCTCCGCTTCCATGTGCAGCAGCTTCTCGCGCTCGCCTTCGAGCATCTTCGACACCGGGATGCCGGTCCAGCGCGCCACCACCTCGGCGATTTCCTCGGCGGTGACCTTGTCCTGCACCAGCCTGAAGTCGCCCTTCTGCTCGGCGGCCTGCGCGGCCGCAAGCTGCTTCTCCAGCTCCGGCAGCCGGCCGTACTGGATCTCGCTCATGGTGGCGTAGTCCTGCCGGCGCTGCGCCGCTTCCAGCTCGACGCGCGCGGCCTCGATCTGCTCCTTGACCTTGGTCGCGCCCTGCAGCGCGGCCTTCTCCGACTTCCAGATCTCGTTGAGGTCGGAGAACTCGCGCTCCTGCCTGGCGATGTCGGTTTCCAGGTCGGCGAGGCGCTGCTTCGATTCGCTGTCCTTCTCCTTCCTGAGCATCTCGCGCTGGATCTTCAGCTGGATCAGCCGGCGCTCCAGGCGATCGAGTTCCTCCGGCTTGGAGTCGATCTCCATGCGGATGCGCGAGGCCGCCTCGTCCATCAGGTCGATCGCCTTGTCCGGCAGCTGGCGGTCCGGGATGTAGCGGTTGGACAGCGTGGCTGCGGCGACGATCGCCGGGTCGGTGATCTCCACCCCGTGGTGCACCGCGTAGCGCTCCTTCAGGCCGCGCAGGATGGCGATGGTGTCCTCCACCGAGGGCTCGCCCACGAACACCTTCTGGAAGCGGCGCTCCAGCGCGGCGTCCTTCTCGATGTACTTGCGGTATTCGTCCAGCGTGGTGGCGCCGATGCAGTGCAGCTCGCCGCGCGCCAGCGCGGGCTTGAGCATGTTGCCGGCATCCATCGCGCCGTCGGCCTTGCCGGCGCCGACCATGGTGTGCAGCTCGTCGATGAACAGGATGATCTGGCCTTCGTTCTTGGCCAGGTCGTTGAGCACCGCCTTCAGGCGCTCCTCGAACTCGCCGCGGAACTTGGCGCCGGCGATCAGCGCGCCCATGTCCAGCGCCAGCACGCGGCGGTCACGCAGGCCCTCCGGCACTTCGCCCTTGACGATGCGCTGGGCCAGGCCCTCGACAATCGCTGTCTTGCCCACGCCGGGCTCGCCGATCAGCACCGGGTTGTTCTTGGTGCGCCGCTGCAGCACCTGGATGGTGCGGCGGATCTCCTCGTCGCGGCCGATCACCGGATCGAGCTTGCCCGACTCGGCGCGCTCGGTGAGGTCGATGCAGTACTTCTGCAGGGCCTGGCGCTGGTCCTCGGCGTTCTCGCTCTGCACCTTCTCGCCGCCGCGCACCTGCTCGATCGCGGCTTCGAGGTTCGCCTTGGCCGCGCCCGCCGCCTTCAATGCCGCGCCCAGTTCGCCCTTGTCTTCCAGCGCCGCCAGCACGAACAGCTCACTGGCGATGAACTGGTCGCCACGCTGCTGCGCCAGCTTGTCGGTGAGGTTGAGCAGGCGGTTGAGGTCGTTGCCCACGTTGATATTGCCTTCCTGTCCGCTGACCTTAGGCAGGCGCTCGAGCAGCTCGTTCACGCGCTGGCGCAGCGCTGGCACGTTGACGCCCGCGTGCGTGAGCAGCGGCGCGGTCGAGCCTCCCTGCTGGTTCAGCAGCGCCGCCATCACGTGCACGGGTTCCAGCATGTTGTGGTCGCGGCCGACGGCCAGCGACTGCGCGTCGGCCAGCGCCTGCTGGAAACGCGAGGTGAGTTTGTCCATACGCATCGGTTGATCCCCGCAAAGGTTTGGCGGCGCACCGCCACTGGGCTGGGAGATGCGGACGGCGCCCGGCGATTCAAGCAGGTGAAGCGGTTAGCGGGTGTCAAGGATTCATGGGCGGTGGGTGCCGGGCCATGCGCTGGGCGAAGCACGGTTTCGTCCGCCTATCGGCGGTCGGGTTACTCTTCTCTTGCGTGGCCACGGAGAAAAGTAACTCGGGCAGCGGCAGCGGCTCGAACCCGCTTTGTCGCCTGCAAACGCCCGTCTTTGAAGGCGGCGAAACGGCCAAAGTCAGCCGTTCGCCAACCAGATCAGGCTGGCAAACCGCCCGCTGCGCGCGCCCTCCCGCCGATACGAGTAGAACCGGGGATCCACGAAGGTATCGAACCCGCCGCCATGCACGCGCGCAACGCCTGCCGCGGTCAGCCGTTGCCGCGCCAGGGCGGCAAGGTCGCAGTGCCAGTGTCCGGGCCGCGTCGCCGTGAAGCAGGCGGCAGCCGCGGCCGAGGGGTCCACGAAGGCGGCACGCACCTCCTCGCCCACTTCGTAGGAGGGGCCGGCGATGCACGGCCCCAACCACGCCAGCTGACGAGAAGGCGCGATCTGCATCTGCTCGATGGTGGCCTCCAGCACGCCGGCGGCCAGGCCGCGCCAGCCCGCGTGGGCGGCGCCGATGGCACTGCCGTCGTCGGCGCAGAACAGCACCGGCAGGCAGTCGGCAGTGAGGATGGCCAGCACGGTGCCGGGAATCCGCGACACCGCGCCATCGGCCTGCGGCTCATGCTCGCCGGGCAACGGCCCGAGTTCCGCCACGGTGGTGCCGTGCACCTGCTGCAGCCAGCGCGGCGTGCCGGGCAGGTTGAGCGCCTGCTGCAGCACGTCGCGGTTGCTCGCCACCACGTCGGCGGATTCGCCGCTGCGCAGGCCAAGGTTGAAGCGCCCGAACGGCGATTGCGACACGCCCGGCCCTTCGCGCGTGCTCACGGCCGCGTGCACGCGCGCCGGCGCGGGCCAGTCGGGGAAAAGCCAGGTGTCAGTCATCGTCGTGGCCATGGGCCGCGAGGTCGTCGCGCAGGGCGGCGATCAGCGCAGCCATGTCGTCGGGGCGTGGCGCATCGAAGGAGAGTTGCGCACCCGTCGCCGGGTGCTCGAACGCGAGCCTCTCGGCGTGCAGCGCCTGCCGGCGGAAGCCGCGCAACGCAGCCACGAGTTCCGGCGCGGCGCGCTTCGGCAGCTTGAGGCCGCCGCCGTAGAGCGGATCGCCCACCAACGGATGGCCGATATGAGTGAGATGCACGCGGATCTGGTGGGTGCGGCCGGTCTCCAGGTTGCACTGGAGCAGGCTGTGCGCGCGGAACCGCTCGCGCAGGCGGTAGTGGGTGACCGCGCGCTTGCCGGTCTCGTCCTCACGCACGGCCTGGCGCAGGCGGTCGCCCATGCTGCGGCCGATCGGCGCGTCCACCGTGCCGCCAGCCACCATGCTTCCCAGCACCACGGCCTCGTACTGGCGCTGCACGTCGTGGTTGGACAGCATTTCCACCAGCGCGGTCATCGTGGGCAACGTCCTTGCCACCACCATCAGGCCGCTGGTGTCCTTGTCCAGCCGGTGCACGATGCCGGCGCGCGGCAGTTCGGCCAGTTTCGGATCGTGATGCAGCAGGGCGTTGAGCACGGTGCCCGAGGCATTGCCCGCACCGGGATGCACCACCAGCCCGGCCGGCTTGTCGATCACCAGCAGGTGCTCGTCTTCGTGCACGATGGCCAGTGCGATCGCCTCCGGCGCGCTTTCTACCTCGGTTTCCAGCTCGGCCTCCAGCCGCACCATTTCGCCGCCGCGCAGAAGCTGGCGGGGCGGCACCACGGCGCCGTCCAGCGTGGCCGCGCCGGACTTGATCCAGCCGGCCAGGCGGGAGCGCGAATAGTCGGGGAACAACTCGGCCAGCGCCTGGTCGAACCTGCGTCCGGCCACCGCCAGCGGCACCCGGGCTTCGTGCCGTATCGCGGTCATGCGCGCCCTCCCAGCCGGCAGGCATCGGGCCGCGGGGCGGTGGCGGTTTCGGCTATGATGCCTTTTCGATCCAACATGCGATTCTTTTCCATGCGTTCAATTTTCGACTCGCCCAAGCTGCCGACGACCACCCGGATATGCCTCAGGACGCTCGCCGTGCTTGGCCTGGCGCTGATGATGAGCGCTTGCTCCCTGTTCGGCCACAAGCGCGACAACATCGACACCATGCCGGTGGAAGCGCTTTACAACATGGCGCACACCTCGCTGGAGAACGCCGACTACGCCGCAGCCATCAGGGACTACCAGCGCCTGATCGCGCGTTTCCCGTCCGGCGAATACAACGAACAGGCCCAGCTGGAAATGGCCTACGCGCAGTACAAGGACGCCGACTGGGATGACGCGTACTCCACGATCAACCGTTTCATCAAGACCAATCCGGCCAGCAAGCATGTGGATTATGCCTATTACCTGCGCGGCCTGATCAATTTCGACCGCACCACCGGCTTCATGGACAAGATCTCGCGCGACAAGGAAGCGCAGTCGCGCCGTGACCAGGCCTACAACCTCGAATCGTTCGACGACTTCGCCGAACTGTCGCGCCGCTTCCCGAACAGCGCCTACGCCGCCGACGCCCGCCAGCGCATGATCTACCTGCGCAACGTGCTGGCGCAGTACGAGATCAACGTGGCCGAGTTCTACCTGTTCAACCACGTCTACGTCGGTGCCGCCGACCGCGCGCAATACGTGATCGAGCACTACCAGCAGGCGCCGCAGGCCGGCGATGCGCTGGCCATCCTCACCCGCTGCTACCTGGCACTGAAGGAAAACAAGCTGGCCGCGCAGACCCGTCAGGTGCTGGAGCTGAACTATCCCCACCATCCCTACCTCAAGGATCCGAAGTGGCCGCACGAGGTGGCGAAGTGGCGCAAGGCCGTGCCGTTCATGCGACATCACTGATGGCAGTGCCGGCCGCTTGGCGGCCGGCACTGCCTGGCTGGACCCGGAAAGCCGCCAGGCCCTGCCTTGGCGGCTTTTTCATTGGCCCCTGCTGCGACTAGCGCCAACCCGAGGTGATCGGATAGCGCCGTTCGCGGCCGAAGGCCCGGGTCGTGACGCGCGGCCCGGGCGCCGACTGGCGGCGCTTGAACTCGTTGGCCAACACCAGCCGCACCACCCGATGCACCACCTCGGCGGCGAAGCCCGCGGCGACGATCTCGGCCTGCGATTGCTCGCCTTCGATGAAGCGCCCGAGGATCGCATCCAGCACCTCGTAAGGCGGCAGCGAGTCCTGGTCGGTCTGGTTGTCGCGCAGCTCGGCCGAGGGGGGGCGATCGATCACCGCCACCGGGATCGCCTCCTCGCCACCGTCCTGCGCGTTGCGCCAGCGCGCCAGGCGATACACCGCGGTCTTGTAGACGTCCTTCAACGGCGCGTACGCACCGCACATGTCGCCGTACAGCGTGCAGTAGCCCACCGCCATCTCGCTCTTGTTGCCGGTGGCGAGCAGCAGCCTGCCGTGCTTGTTGGACAGGGCCATCAGGGTCACGCCGCGCGTGCGCGACTGCAGGTTTTCCTCGGTGGTATCGGCGGCCTTGCCGGCGAAGGCGGGCGCGAGCGCATGAAGGAAGGCTTCGGTCATCGGCTCGATGTCGATGACGTGGTAGTCCACGCCCAGACGCTCCGCCTGCGCGCGCGCGCCATCGAGCGACAATTGCGAGGTATAGCGCGTAGGCATCATCACCGCGGTGACGCGGTCCGCGCCCAGCGCGTCCACCGCCAGCGCCAGCGTCAGCGCCGAGTCGATGCCGCCGGACAAGCCCAGCAGCACGCCGGGGAAACCGTTCTTGTCGATGTAGTCGCGGATGCCGCGCACCAGCGCGGCGTACAGCACGGCCTCGGCCGCGCCGTCGACGGCTGCCGGCCAATCCGTGGCCTGCAGCGTGCGTGTCGCGGGGTCGAATTCGGCCCGCAACAGCGCGTCGACAAAGGCCGGCGCGCGCGCCGCGATGCGGCCGTCGCCGTTCACCAGCAGCGAAGCGCCGTCGTACACCACTTCGTCCTGCCCGCCGATAAGGTTGAGATAGACGATGGCGCAGCCGGTTTCCTTCGCGCGCGCGACCAGCACCGCCTCGCGCTCGGCCTGCTTGGCGTCGTCCCAGGGTGAGGCATTAGTCACCACCAGCAGCTCGGCACCGGCGCGGGCGGCGGCGGCGGCAGGCTCGGGCCGCCACACATCCTCACAGATCAGCAGGCCGATGCGCACGCCCGCCACCGTGGTCACCGTGCTGGCGTGGCCTGGACGGAAATAGCGCTTGTCGTCGAACACGCCGTAGTTGGGCAACGCCTGCTTGTGCGCGATCTGCGCGATGCGGCCGTCGCGCAGCAGCGCGGCGGCATTGAACACCTCGCCCTCGCTGTGCGGAAAGCCCACCAGCGCGGCCAAGCCGTTCGTGGCGGTCGCCAGTGTCTCCAGCTCCTGCTGGCAGGCGGCGAGGAAGCTGGGGCGCAGCAGCAGGTCCTCCGGCGGGTAGCCCGAGAGGGTCAGCTCGGGGAACACCACGAGGTCTGCCCCGCCGCTGCGAGCCTGCGCCAGGAGGTCGCCCACCTTCGCGGCATTTGCCGCGACCGCGCCGACCGGGAAATCATGCTGGGCCAGCGCCAGTCTGAGGACAGCCATGGATCAAGCTCTTCAGGGGATGGATCAGGGGACGGAATGGTAGTGCATCGCCATCCGCGCAAGGGCCCTGCGGGCCCCGCCGCTTGCCGCATCAGGCCATCGGCTGCGACAACAGCAGCAAGGCCAGCCCCCCCATCAGTGCCGCCACCAGCACGTCGAACACGCGCCAGGCCAGCGGGCTGCGGAACACCGGCAGCAGCAGCC
>JAJZGE010000029.1 GCA_021798675.1 Pseudomonadota bacterium
TTTGCCGCCGCCGTGGCGGGCGCCAGCGCAGGCGTCGTGGCGGCGGGAGTCGCTGGCGCGGGCGCCGCGGCGGGTGCACCCGTGGCACTGGTGGTGCTCGGCTTCAGGCTGTCGAGCAGGCTGGAAAGGTTGCCTTGCGGCAAACGGCCGTGCTGCTTGAGCTCGGACTCCAGGTTGGCCAGGCCTTGCGCGTCGGCCTTGCGCGCGGCAACCAACTGCCCACGCAGGCGCTGGTAGTCGGCGTCGGCCAGCGGGTGACCGTTCGCTTTAAGCAGCGCAGCGGCCAGGTCATAGCGGGCCTGCGCGTTGCGCAGGTCGCTGCGGTTGCCCAGGCCCTTCTGCGCCTGCGCCAGCAGGTTCGACGCGGCGGTGTACCGGCCACGCTGGAACTGGGCATCGGCCTGGCCTAGGTAGGCCTGCGCCACCAGCTGTGGCCCCTCCTTGGCAAGGAAAGGATTGGTCGGCTGCAGGGTGCGGATGCGGGTCAGCGATTCCAGTGCCTTGGCGCTGTCGTCGGCCGCGGCGGCACGGCGCAGCGATTCGATCCGCGACTCCACCTCGGCAGTGGCAGCCTCCTGGTCCAGCTCGGCCTGCGCCTGGCTTTGCAGCGCGGCCAGCTTGTCGCGCTGCGCCAGCAACGGCGCCGACTTCGGTGCGTATTGCAAGCCGAAATTCACCAGCGCCAGGTCCTGTGGCAGGTGCATGGCATCGGTCTGCTGGCCGGCCACGCCCGCGATGGCGGTGCCCAGCGCGTCAACCAGCTTGCGCGTTTCCGGCGACTGGTCATCGTGCAACGCGGCCAGGGCGGCGGACACCGACTGCTGCCACTGCGCACTGGTCGACGGCGCGGCCACCAATGCGGCCAGCGCACGGCGCGCCTGCGGCACGCTCTGCAGCACCGCAGCGGGTGCCGGCGCCGTGGGTGCGACCGTCGCGGCCAGCGCGGCCAATTGCGCGGCGCGCTGCTTGAGGCGCGTCGAGTCCGGGAACAGGCGCGTCGCCAGCGCCAATTGCTTGCTCGCCTCGTCGACATGGTCGGCGCCGATCGATTGGCCGATCGCGATGTCGTACTTCAGTTCCAGCTCGGCGTTGTGCAACAGCGCGCTGTGCGGGTCGATGGCACGGATGCGGTCCAGCGTCTCCACCGCGCTGTCGGGCTGGTTCTCGAAGATCGCACCGGCGGCGATGCGCTTCGACAACTCGGTGTCCAGCGCATTCAGCAGGTCGTTCTTCTGCTCGGTGACCTCGGTGCGGCGCGCGTCCAGCTTGGGCGAATACAGCTTGAGCTGGTCGCGCAGCGCGAACACGTGCTGCGCGCCGGCGAAGTCGTAACGGCCCTGCGCGGGGTTCCAGTAGGCGTTGATGCGCGCCAGCAGGAAATTCTGGATCGCCTCGCCCTGGTTCAGTACCAGCCGGCTGCGGTCGTCCTCGCTGAGGCTGTCCAGCGCCTTGATCGCCTCGTTTTCGTTGGTGTAGTGGTGGGCATCGGTGGGTGCGAAACGCGCGATCACGCGTGCGATGTGGTGGCTGTGCAGGTAGCTGATGGTTCCCCACGTACCGCCGGCGGCGACCGCGACGGCGACCGCGCCATAACCGAGCAACGGCACCAGCCGTTCGCGCAGGCTGATGTCGCGCAGGCCCTCGATCAGCTCACTGGCATTTTGCAGGCGCTGCTCGCCATGGAAGGCCACGGCGTCGCACAACGTCTTGTACTGGCGCTTGGTCAGGCCCGGCACCGGCGGCGGCTTGCGGCCCTCGTTCAACGCCACCTCGGCACTGACTTTATCGAACGGGTGCTTGCCGGTGAGCAGTTCGAAGGTGACGCAGCCCAGCGCGTAGATGTCGTCGGAAGGCGAAGGCTCCTTGCCCTGGATCATCTCCAGGCTGGCGTAGGCCGGCGTGAGCGCACCCAGCGTACCGGCGTCGAACACGGTCTCTTCGCCGGTGGCTTCACTCAGGTGCTTGCCGGCGCGCGCGATACCGAAGTCGAACACCTTGGGCACGCCCTCGCGCGTGACCATGACGTTGCCCGGCTTGAAGTCGGAGTGCACGATGCCGGCCGAGTGCGCGCGCTTCAGTGCCCAGGCCATGCCCTCGATCAGCGGGCGCGCCTGCGGCAGCGGCATGCCGTTGTAGGCGCGCTCGCGGATCAGCGTGCGCAGGTCCGTGCCGTCGATGTACTCCATCGTCATGAAGACGATGGTGCGGTCCTTGTCGAAGTCGTACACGCGCACGATGTTGTCGTGCGCCAGCAACTGCGCGCGGCGCGATTCGCGCTGCAGCGCGATCAGCGAATCGGGATGGCGGCGGAACTCGTCGTTCAGCACCTTCACCGCGACGTAGGGATCGCGGTCGCGCGCTTCTACCTTGCGTTCGTCGCGGGCGACATAGACCACGCCCATGCCGCCGCGGCCGATTTCGCGTTCGAGCAGGAAGCGCCCCTTGAGCAGCATGCCCACGCTGGCGTAGTCGCCCCCCTCGGCCTCGGCCACTTTTTCCCAGCTGGAGCGGTTGAAGCTGCTGCTGGAAGCCGTGCCCTGGGTGCCGGTACCGGTGACGGCGGTGTGCGCCGGCGCGTCGGACGAGGGCCGGTGCGATGCGGGCGAGACCACGGTAGCGTCGGCTTCGCCGGACGGCGCGGGCGGACGCGAGGCCGGCTGCACCATGGTCATGTCGCCGTCGGCAGGCGGCGCAGGTGGTTGCGGCGCCACGCTCACCCGGGTCACGTCGTCGTCGGGCGCCGGCGTCGCGGCAGGTGCCGCGGCGGGTGGCACGGCGGACGGATGCAGGCTGCGCAACTTCGCGCCCAGCGCGCGCGCCAGCATCGGCTCGAGGCGACCGTCGGCCACCATGGCATCCAGCAGGGTGTGCTCTTCGCGCACGGTGTCGTCGGGCAAGTCGTCGCGCGCGGCGAGCGCCTCGAACAATCCGGGCAGCGTGATCCGCTTGGCTTCGTAGTCGGCGATCAGTTCGGCAAGAGAAGTCATGAAAAGATTCTGGTCAGTCCTGGAGGCGCACGATCACGGCGGAAATGTTGTCGCGGGCGGCGCGTTGCAGCGACAGGTCGAACAGGCGCGTCAGCAGGGCCTGCGGTTCGGGATAGCGACTGCACTCGAGGTCGAGCTCGTCATCGGCCAGTTCCTTGTTGATGCCATCGGAACACAGCAGGAATTGCGTACCGGGCCGGTTGCCGGCCACCACCCAGTCCATGAACAGGCGCTCCTCCGCACCTACCGCGCGGCTGAGCACGCCCGCACCGGGCTGTGGCGCCGCCACGCCGCCGCCAAACTGGGTGACGTCGTCCTTGGTGCCGTGCACGTGGTCGCGGGTGATCTGGCGCAGTCGCCCCCCCTCGTTGCAATAGGCGCGGCTGTCGCCCACCCAGCCACACAGCATGAAGTCCTTGTCGTGCACCAGCACCACCACGGTGGAGCCGATGATGTCGCTGCCGCGCTCCAGCGCGGTGGCCACCAGGTCGGCGTTGGTCTGCTGCAGGCTGTCCTCGATGGACTCGATGAAGTCGAACACGCTGCCGTTGCGCGCCACGCGGCCGAGACGCTCGACGATCATCTGGCTGGCGTAGTCGCCCGCGGCATGGCCGCCGAGACCATCGGCAACCACCCACAGGCCGACGTCGTCGCGCACCAGGATGGAATCCTCGTTGTGGCGGCGCACCTTGCCGGTCTCGGTGCGGCCGGCGGACTGGTAATGCAGGGTCATGGCTGCACCTCGATCACGGCCAGCGGCCAGCCTGCCGCATGGGTTCCCAGCCTGGCGGCGGCGGCGATGTGCGCGCACGCGGCATCCGGCGACGGCAGGGCCAGCGCTTCGGACAACAACGGTGGCGGCAATTCCGCGAGCTTGCGCGTGGCCAGCAGCAGCAGTCGGTCGCCGGGCTCGATCTCGCAGACGACCTCGTCGCAGATCGGTTGCGCCGACGCACCCAGCCCCGGCGCGACCGGCGAGGTGCGGCTGAACAGCAGATCGTCCAGTTCGCCACCCAGCCCCCCCTCGCCGGTCAGCGGCTCGCCCCGGGCGAAGACCGCATGCAACTGCCCGGCCCGCCAATGCCACGCATGGGCGGTACCCACGCGCAACAGGTCAGCCCAGCGTCCGGTGACGCGCACGGCGATCACCGCGCCGTCTTCCTGCACCGGTTCGGCGTGCTCGGCGGCGAGTTGGCGCAGGCGTGGATGCAGCACCAGCAGGCGCGTGCGCAGCGCCTGCATGCCGGCGACGAAATCGCTGGGCACGAAGCGCTCGATCAGTTCGCTCACCGCGGCGGCGGCCTGGCGGCGCGGATCGGGCGCCCCGTCGTCGGCCACCACCATGGTCAACGCGCAGTCGTAACGATGCAGCACGCGCGCGCCGCCCACGTCGACGGCACGCTGGGTGATTTCCGCAGCGTCCGGTGCACTCGCCGGCGGCGCGATGGCATCGAGGCGTGGCGCCAGGTCAGCGAACAACTCGGAGAGGTCGTCGGGCAGGCGCACCGGCGCCGGTGGCGGCTCTGCCGGGGATGCGGCCGACGCGGCCGGCGGCGTGACCTGGGTACGCGGCCTATCGGCATGCGCCGCGTCGAGCATGCCCGCGTGCGCGGACGGTTCGGGCAGGCCGCGCGTCACCAGCACGCTGGCCGGCATGCGTGGCGCACCCAGCGTCCACCACAGCGCATGACCGGGCGGCAGCCCGGCCCACAGGCCGCCAAGCATGTCCGCATCGGCCATCAGGGTTAGCGGCAGGCGCCACAGGCTGGCAGAGCGCCAGTCCTGTGAGGGCGCCTCTATGCGCGACGTGGGAACCGGGATCAGCGGATCGGTCAGCGCGACGACACGCGCGTCGAAGGCCTCGACGCCTTCGCCACCGGTCTGCCCGTCGCGGTGCACACGTTCGGCAGCGGCGAACCAGGCCTCGTTGCGTAACGCCGCGGCGACGGCGCCGGCATCGGCCAGCGGCGCCACGATGGCCATGGGGAAGCAACGCCCCACCCGGTCGGTGGCCGCGCCGGTGACGCCGGCCCAGGCCGGATCGCCGCAGATGCCCGGCGCCAGCACGAAGCGCCACACCGGCGCATCGCGCCACGCTTGCGCCCAGTCATCGCCCAGGCGCGCCCGGCTGGCGCTTACCGCCTGCTCGAAATGGCGATCCCAGACATCCACGAAGGAAGCTGGCAACCGCCGCTGTACGAAATCCCCGGTACCGGGAAGCTTGCCGAAGAATCCCACCCCCGTCGGATTCGGCATGCGCTTACCCCCCGCACCGGAAACGTTGCACTTCGGTATTGAGGAACGGGTTCTTCAGGTTGCCAGCCTGGATCACCAGCTTGGCCACGTGCCCGCCGAAGTTGAATGTGGCGAGGAAGCGCAAATCCGACTGCTTCTGCAGGTGCGCCGCCTGCAACGCACGGAAGAACGCCCAGTCACCCTGGTAGTCGAAGGTGCTCAGCAAGGTGCCCGAAGCGTCCCATGCCGATACCGTGACATGGCCCGGCTGCGGCCCCGGCCATTTCATCGCCATGCTGCTCGCGCTGCCGGGCTGGTAGCTGAACTTCTGGCCGTCCACGTCGAATTCCAGCTTGGCGATGCCGGCATCGAGCTGCGGCGCCATCACGGTGAAATCCACCTCGGGCACGTTGCCGGCACGGAAATACATCTGCCGGATATCGTCGGCCATCTGCGCCTGCGCCAGCAGGCCCGGCGGGCCAGCCACTGCGCCAGGACCGGTCTTCCATTGCCAGGTACTGCCGCTGGCGTCCACCAGCTTGGACAGCGTCTGCTTGTTGAACGTATCGAAGCTGCCACCGTTGCCGAACAGCTCGCCAAAGTTCTGCAGCGGGATGTCGGTGCGACTGTCCGGCGAGAACGGGTAGCGCCCACGCACGAAGCTGGCGCAGTCCTTGCCCACCGCCTGCTGGAACTGGTCGCCCAGCGCCCCCTTGGTGCCGCTGGCCACCAGCGACTCGCTCTTGCCGGTAAGCGAGGCAACCCAGCCGGAGACCGGCGGCGGCAACTGGGCGGCCTGCTGCTGCGCCAGCAACAGCTGGGGGTTCGGCTGGCCGGCGGCATTGCTGAAGTCGGTCATCGTCAGCAACGTCTTGCTCAGCTGGTCGAGGACCTGAAGCGTCTGGTCGATCGGCGCCGCACCCGGCGCGCCCGCGCTCAATTGGTCCAGGGTGGCGAAATGCGCGGTGATCGCGGCGCCCGGCTGCTGCTCCGCCGGTGCGGCGGCGCCGCCGCCCGCAGAGGCCAGCGCCCGGGCCAACGCGTTCTGGGTGAGCTTCTGCTCCGCCTTCTTCTGCGCCGCCTGCTGCGCACCGGCCAACGCCTTGTCCTCGCCGCTTTGCGGCGGTGCCTTCATCATGTCGCTGGTGTTGTCGCGCACCACGTTCAAGAGCGCCTTCAGCGGCGAGCTGGGCCCGGACAGCTTGGCGGCGATCGCGCTGGCGTCCTGGATGCTGGTGACCGGCTGCAGCTCGAGGTCGGCAAGCAGGCCATCCCAGGTCTTGATGTAGTCCTGCTCGTACAGCGCGATCACCTGCTGCGTGAGACGGGCCTTCTGCAGCGAGTCGATCTTGGTGGCACCAAACACCCAGTCGTCCTTGGCGAACTGGTCTACCGCCTGCGCCACGCCCTTGCTCGCCTCGTACTGGAACATCGGCTGCGTGTACAGGGCAGGAATCGGCTCGGAGAGCGCCGCGCCGCTCTTGCGCAGGAAGACGTTGCCGAGCAGGCCCAGCGCCTTGTCCAGTTGCAGCGGCGGATAGTTCGAGCTGGCGGCGCCGAGCTTGAGGTTGCCGTAGATCAGGGTGGGCAGGTCGGCCGTGCGCAGCGTGCTGCGTGCCTGCTCCACCAGGGTGGGATCCAGGCTCAGCGCGCGCAGCCGGCCCGGTTCGGCCACCAGCGCATGGAAGTGCTTGGACAGCGCCTGCTGCAGTACCGCGTCGCCCGGGAACACCTTGCGCCACTCGATGTTGGTGAGCGCTTCCAGCTCGTCGGGGTTCTGGTGCTTGGGCTCGCCCAGCATCAGGTAGCCCTTGAGGTAGTAGTACAGCGCCTGCGGATCGCCGGCATTGCCGGTCAGCCCGCTACGGAACTGGGCGGCTACGCCGGGCAACAGCAGGCCGTTGAGTTCGCGCAGGTAGGCGTCATGCACCTGACCGCCCACCTCGCTGCCCTGGTACAGGCCAAAGCGCATGCCGAACGGCACGGCGCCCTGGTACTTGTTCGCCGCTTCCTGCACGGCGGACAAGCCTTCCAGCCGCGCCAGCACGCGGGCGAAATACTCCTTCTGCGTGGTGGCCGTATCCACGTCGCTTTGCACCGGATACGCCTGCAACGCGGTCTGTACCTGGGCAAGGTAAGCGCGGTTATGGCCGAAGCTGGTGACGAACCCCACCAGCAGCAGCACCGTCAGCAGCAGCACGCCGGCGTAGGAGGCCACCTGCAACAGCACCTTCTGCCGCTCCAGCGAAGGATTAGTCCCCGCGAAGCCAGACTCGCCGAACAGCACGTCCTTGAGCAACCGCTCGACGAAGAAGGTGCGCCGCTGTGCACCAGGCGCATGCAGTTGCTCCGCGCTCACTCCGAAGGTACGCGCCACCGCGCCCATCATGCGATCGATCGGCGTGCCTTCCTGCGTGCCCGAGGTGAGGTAGACGCCGCGCAACAGCGGCGGCGCCGCGTAGGCGTGGCCGGTGAACACGCCTTCCACGAAGCGCTTGGCGATTTCGCGCAGCGCGGACAGCTGCTGCGGAAACGAGAGGATGGCTGCGCGCCGGTTGCGGTCACGCTCGGCATGCAGGCGGTCGAGGATGCGCGTGTCGAGCTGGCGCAGCAGCAGGTCAAACTCTTCGCCGAAGCGCTTGGCCGCGCTGCCGTCCATGGTGGCGTCGATCGGGAACGAGAAGCCCCAGACCTGGCTGCGCATTTCCGGGTTGAGGTCATCGAAGAATTCGCCGAAACCCGCGACCAGATCGCACTTGGTGAAGCTCAGGTACACCGGCACGCCGATGCGCAGGTGCGTGGCCAGCTCCTCCAGCCGGCGACGGATTGCCTGGATGTGCTCGGCCAGCCCCGTCTCGTCCAGGGTGAGCAGGTCGGACATGCTCATCGCGATCACCACGCCGTTGATCGGCCGGCGCTTGCGGTACTTGCGCAGCAGCTTGAGGAACTCGGCCCAGGCCGAGGCATCGGCGTCGCGATCGGAGTCCTGCAGGGTGTAGCGGCCGGCGGTATCGAGGAACACCGCCTCGTCGGTAAACCACCAGTCGCAGTTGCGCGTGCCGCCCACGCCGCGCAGGGCTTCCTTGCCGAAACGCTCGGACAGCGGGAAGTTGAGCCCGGAATTCTGCAGCAGGGTGCTCTTGCCCGAACCCGGCGGGCCGATCACCACGTACCACGGCAGCGCGTAGAGGTTGCCGCCGCGACGCGTCTTGCGCAGGGTGTCCACCGCCTCCTGGAAGCGCGCCTGCAACTGGTTGCGCTCGGCGGTGCTGCGGTCATCGGCCGACACGCCCTGCCCGGCCAGTTCACCGGACATCTGTTGCGCCTTGCCGCGCGCACGCCACGCGCGGACCTGCAGGATCGCCAGCCAAACCACCACGACCAGCACGATCAGCAGCAGGCGCGCGGCCACGCTGGTGAGCGGCTGCGAGGAGCCGAAACCGAGGTACGGGCCGCCCAGCCAGATCAGCACCGCCAGCAACAGGATGCCGACCAGGGTGATGAACCAGCCGCTTTTCAACACGCTGAGAAACTTGGCCACAGGTTCAACCCTCGGGGATGTACATCAGTTCCACGCGCCGGTTGCGCGCACGGTTGGCCGGCAGGTTCGGCGGCAGCGCGATGGGCTGCGAATCTCCCGCGCCGCTGGCTTCGAGCCGGCCCGGGTTGTCCAGGCCCTCGCTCAGCACCTTGAGCACCGCATTTGCGCGCGCCGTGGAGAGCGCGAAGTTGTCCTTGAACTTCAGCGAGTGGATCGGCTGGTCGTCGGTATGCCCCACCACGATCACCCGTCCAGGCACCTGGTTCAGTGCCGCGGTGATCTTGTGCAGCAGCGGCAGCTCGGCATCGGCCACGTCCACGCCGCCGGATGCGAACATGCCGTTGGCGGAAAGACGCACCAGCTCGCGGCCGTTGCCCTGCTCGATGATCACCAACTGCCCGGCCTGCTCTTCCGGCGACAGCAGTTGCTTCAGCGTGGGATGCGCGGGTGGCGGGTGCGCCTGGTCCAGCTGCTGTGCCGCGGGCGGCGTGGCGCTCTCCAGGCCGACCTGCGCCAGCCGCGCGCTGATGGGCGCGGACAGCGCGTTCAGCCGCGCATGGAAATATACGAACGAACCCAGCAGCACGCAGGCTGCCGCAGCCACGATCACCCACAGCGGGACATAGCGGATCAGCGGATTGCGCTTGTCCTGGATGCCTCGCCAGTGCGGCGCCAGCTCCTGCGCCGCCGGCGCGCGCTGCGCGCGGATGCGCCGATACAGGTCCTCCTGGATGTCGGCCAGCTTGGCGCGGCCGCCCGCCTCGATCAGGTAGCGCCCACCGAAGCCCAGCGCAAGGCAGATGTACATCAGCTCGATCAGGTCGAGGTGCCTGGAGAAATCCGCGCTCAACCGCTCGAGGATCTGGAAGAATTTCGCGCCGCCGTAGGACTCGCCGTGGAACACCACCAGCAGGGTCTGCTGCGCCCAACCGCTCTGTTCGCCCCAGGGCGAGTTGAGCACGGCTTCGTCCAGCATCGCGCACAACACGTAACGCGCGGCCAGCGCGGTCTGCTGCGGGATGTTGGCCTGTTGCGCATGCGCCTCGAACTGGCGCACCTGGGACACCGTCTGCTCGCGCAGACGGGTCGCGTCGGGCGGCGTGGCGCTGTGGCGCAGTTGCACCGAGAGCAACAGCAGCGGGCTGGCCGCCTGCACCAGCGGGTTCATACCGCCGCCGAGGAAGGCGCTGATCTCGGCCGGCGCGGCCGACGTCGCACGCGGGGCGGCTGCCGGCGCGG
>JAJZGE010000030.1 GCA_021798675.1 Pseudomonadota bacterium
GCCTGGGATGAGGCGCAGTCCCTGCCGCAGCAGTTGGTCCGTCTCTGGCAACAGCTCCTGGGGCTCGATGAGCTCGATCCACAGGCCAACCTGTTCGATCTGGGCGCGCGCTCACTGACCGTGGTGCGTGCGCTGACCGAATTGCGGCGGCGTGGCTTCCGCATGCTGACTGCGGCACAGATCTATGAACATCCCAGCGTCGCCAGGCTGGCCGCCAGCCTGGCTGCGCCTGCCGGTCCGCAGCCTGGCAACAACGGCGAGGCCATGACGCGTGGCAGTCGGCAGCGAGCTGCGTTGAACCGGTTCGCTTCGCGTCGCGAGGGTGGGTCATGAGCTCGCCATCCGCCGGCGCTGCAGTCACAGGCGTTGCCATCGTCGGTATGTCCGGCCGCTTTCCCGGCGCGGAGTCGGTCGATGCGCTCTGGGCCAACCTGCTGGCCGGGCGCGAGACCATCACGCGCTTCACGCACGAACAGCTCTCGCCGCTGGTGCCGGATGCGCTGCGCAGGCATCCCCGCTACGTGCCTGCGTGCGGGGTAATTGCCCACGCCGACCGCTTCGATGCGGCGTTCTTCGGCATTCCGCCGCGCGAAGCGCTCCTGATGGATCCGCAGCAGCGCGTGTTCCTCGAGTTGTGCTGGAACGCGCTGGAAGATGCCGGCGTCGACCCTGGCCGATTCACCGGAAGCATCGGTGTGTATGCGGGGACGTCCAACAATGGCTATCGCAGGCTGGTCGAATCGCATGCCGGACTCGTGGCGTCCTCAGGCGAATTCGCCACCATGCTCGCCAACGAAAAGGACTACGTCGCCACGCGGGTGGCCCATCGTCTCGATCTGACCGGGCCTGCGCTCAGCATCCACACGGCCTGTTCGACCTCGCTCGTGGCCGTCGCCCAGGCATGGTATGCGCTGATGAGCTGGCAGTGCGATCTGGCGCTGGCCGGCGGCATCAACATTGTCGTGCCGCAGGAGTCCGGCTATCTGCCAGCCGAGGGCGGCATGGAGTCGGAGGACGGGCATTGCCGACCCTTCGACCGCGACGCCAGCGGCACCGTGTTCTCCTCGGGTGGCGCGGCGGTCGTGCTGAAGCGCGTGGAGGATGCGATCGCCGACGGTGACACCATCTATGCGGTGATCCGCGGTGTCGGCGTCAACAACGATGGTGGCGACAAGGCCAGTTTCACGGCGCCGAGTGTTCGCGGCCAGGCTGAGGCCATCGCCATGGCGCTGTCCAGCGCCGACGTGGAAGCCGCGTCGATCGGTTATGTCGAGGCGCATGGAACCGGCACGCCCCTGGGCGACCCGATCGAAGTCGCCGCGCTGGACCGCGTCTACCAACAGGGCGCCGCCGCGAGGCAAAGCTGCTGGCTGGGTTCGGCGAAGGGCAATCTGGGCCACCTCAATGCGGCCAGCGGGGTCGCCGGGCTGATCAAGGCGGCCTTGTCGCTGCACCACGGGCGGATCCCGCCGACACTGCATTACCGCGCTGCCAACCCGGAGATCGATTTCGCGCACAGCACCTTCAAGGTGGTCGACCACCTTGTCGACTGGCCTCGGCAGGAGCGTCCGCGGCGGGCTGGCGTGAGCTCGTTCGGCGTGGGTGGCACCAATGCGCACGTGATTCTCGAGGAAGCGCCTGCGGCGCCGGCACGCGGGCTGGGTCGACGCCTGAGTCTGCTGCCGCTCTCGGCACGTAACGGGGCTGCACTGCAATGCCGGGCGGACGGATTGGCTAACGCGCTGGCTTGCGCCGACGCGCCGGCGCTGCCGGATGTGGCCTATACGCTGGCGCTGGGCCGGCAGCCGATGCCGGTGCGTGGTTTCGTGGTCGCTGGCGACGTGACCCAGGCTCGCGAGCGCCTGGTCCACCTCGCCGCCCACAGCGCGCCGGCGGAGCCGCCTGCGCTGGTGATGCTGTTCCCCGGGCAGGGCTCGCAGCATGTGGGCATGGCGCGCGAGTTGGTCGAGCACGAGCCGGTGTTCCGCGACACCTTCGAGCGCTGCTGCGTGTTGGCCAGCGCGGCGCTGGGCGAGGACTTGCGTGCGCTGATCCTGCCGATGCCTGGCGGCGAGGATGCGGCCACGCGGCGGCTGGCCGAGACGCGCTACACGCAGCCGGCACTGTTCGCGGTCGAGTACGCGCTGGCCGGGTTGTGGTCGGCGTGGGGCCTGCACCCGGCAGCGATGATCGGCCACAGCATCGGCGAGTACGTGGCGGCCTGCCGGGCCGGCGTGTTTTCGCTGGAGGATGCCGTGGCGCTGGTGGTCGCGCGCGGTGCGGCGATGGCCGCGCAACCACCCGGCGCCATGCTGGTGGTGCGTATGAACGCCGATGCGCTTGCCACTCGCTTGCCGGAAGGCGTGGAGATCGCCGGGTACAACGCGCCTGCGCAGACCGTGCTCAGCGGCACCGACGAAGCGATCGATGCGCTCGCCACCACTCTAGCCCTCGAGGACATCGCCTGCACCCGCTTGCGCGTCAGCCACGCCTTCCACAGCCATCTGATGGACGGCGCGTTGCCGCTGTTCCGGCGCGCGTTCGAGGGTGTCACCCTGCACCCGCCGCAGCAGCGCTTCTATTCCTGCGTCGGCGGCCTGCCGATCACGGCGGAGGAAGCCACCACGGTTGACTACTGGTGCCGCCAGTTGCGCGCACCGGTGCGTTTCGCCGACGCCGTGCGCCACGCTCTGGGGCAGGGGCGCACGCTGCTGTTGGAGGCTGGTCCATCGCAAGTGCTCACCGGCCTGGTGCGCGGCATGCTCGACGGACAGGGGCTGGCCGTGCCCAGTCTGGGACCGGCCGCCCGCGCCGGCGACGCGCAGGAGCAGCTGCTGCGGGTGCTTGGCGAATGCTGGTGCGCGGGCATGGTGCCGGACTGGGTTGCATTTCACGCCGGCGCTTCCTGCCGGCGTGTTGCGCTGCCCGGCTATCCTTTCCAGGGCAAGCGCTACTGGGTGGAGCCGGCCGCCGAGGTGGCCGACACCAGGGACATGACCTCGGTGGAGGCAATCTTGTCCGCGCCATCGACGTACGCAGAGGAACTTGCGAGGCTGCCGTCAGCAATGCCTTCCCCGATCACGGCCGCGCCTCGCTCGGCACGACTGGCCGCCGAGCTGCGCGAACTGTTCGGCAACCTCTGCGGCGAGTTGCTGGAGGCCCGGCATGATAGCGACAGCTTTCTCGATCTCGGCTTCGACTCGCTGGCGCTGACCCAGGCGGCGCTGGCCGTCGAGCAGCGATATGGACTGAAGCTCAAGTTCCGCCGCCTGATGGAGGATGCGGACAGCATCCAGCGCTTGACGGCGATGCTCGACGTCACCCTGCCGCCGGAAGAGGTAGCTCCGGCGGCAGCCGATATCCCGGCTCAGCCCGCCACCGCTCTGGCGCCGGGTGCGATCGCGCCGAACGCGCTGGCCCGGCTCATCCAGGGCCAGATGGCGCTGTTGCAGCAGCAGAGCGCGCTGCTGGCGAGCCTGGCCGGCCAGCCGGCGGTCGCGATGCCCGCCATGCCTGTCCCGGGCACGGCACCGGTGGCAGCCGAACCCGCTGGCGACGAGGTCGCCCCGGCCAATCTGAAGGAGCGCCCATTCGGCGCGTCCGCGCGCATCACCACCGAGCGCCGCGGCGAGCTCTCGGCGACGCAGCGGCGCTGGCTGGCTACGTTTACCGAGGCGTACTGCCAGCGCACGGCGCGTTCGAAGACCTTCGCCCAGCAACACCGCGCGATCATGGCCGACCCGCGCGTGGTGACCGGTTTCAACCCGCTGTGGAAGGAACTGACCTATCCGATCACGGTGGCGCGATCGAGTGGAGCGCGCCTCTGGGACATCGATGGCAACGAATACATCGACCTGCTGAACGGCTTCGGGGTGAATTTCCTCGGCTACCAGCCGGCGTTCATCACCGCCGCGCTGCATGCGCAGATCGACACAGGCATGGAAATCGGGCCGCAGCATCCGCTGACCGCCGAGGTGGCCCAGCAGATCAGCGACATGACCGGCATGCAGCGCGTGGCGTTCTGCAATACCGGATCCGAGGCGGTGATGGGGGCGATGCGCGTCGCCCGCACCGTCACCGGGCGCAAGACCATCGTGGTGTTCCGCGATTCCTACCACGGCATCTTCGATGAAGTGATCGTGCGCGGCACCCGCATGCTGAGATCCATCGCGGCGGCGCCCGGCATTCTCGCGAATGCGGTGGAAAACGTCCTCGTGCTGGACTACGGCAGCGAGGATTCATTGCGCATCATCCGCGAGCGCACGCACGAGCTGGCTGCCGTGCTGGTCGAGCCGGTGCAGAGCCGCCACCCGACGCTGTTGCCGACGGCCTTTGTGAAGGCGCTGCGGGAAATCTGCACCGTCGGCGGCTGTGCCCTGATCTTCGACGAGGTGATCACCGGATTCCGCATGGCCCCGGGTGGCGCGCAGGAGTATTACGGGGTCCGCGCCGATATCGCCACCTACGGCAAAATCATCGGCGGCGGGTTGCCGTTCGCCGCCATCGCCGGCAGCGCGCGCTGGATGGATGCGCTCGATGGCGGCTACTGGCAGTTCGGTGACGACAGCTGCCCCGAGGCCGGCGTCACTTATTTCGCCGGCACCTTCGTGCGCCATCCGCTGGCGCTGGCCGCGGCCTTGGCCGCGCTGCAATGGATCAGCGCGCAGGGGCCGCAGTTGCAGACGAGCCTCAACGCGCGCACCCAGGCGATGGTCGCGCGGCTCAATGCGCTGTTCGCCGAGCGCCGAGCGCCGGTGACCGCGGTGGGCTACAGCTCGCTGTGGAAGCTGCGCGTGGACGAGGACCAGCCCTGCGCCAGCCTGCTCTGGTACCGCCTGCGCCATGCCGGCCTGCACCTGTTCGAGCAGTTCAACTGTTTTCTCTCCGTCGCACATGGCGAGGCCGAGGTAGCGCAGATAGTCGCCGCAGTCAGCGTGGCGGTGGACGAGCTGCTCGCGGCGGGTGTGCTGACGCCCCGGGCGAAGACCGATAACCCGCCGCCCGGGCCTGACGGGATGTGTTCCGGTGGGGATCTGCCGGCCAAGGTGCCGTTGACCGACGCTCAGATGGAGCGCTGGCTGGGTGCGCACTACAACGACACGATCGCCACCGCATTCAACGAATCGATGTGCATCGAGTTTGATGGTGCGCTGGATGCGGACGCCTTTGGGCGTGCCTTCGAGTCAGTCGTACAGCGGCATGACGCGCTGGCTATGAGGTTTGCGGAGGATGGCAGCGGTCAGATCTGGGAGCCGCCCAGCCTGATCAGGCTGGAGCAGCACGACCTATCAGGCAAACCCGACGCCGAGACGGCGTTCCAGGACTATGCGCGCGCGCAGGCAGGGCAGGCGTTCGATCTCGCCAGGCCGCCGCTGATGCGCGCCTTTCTGGTGACGCTTTCGCGCCAGCGCACAATGTTTCTCGTGATCGCGCACCACATCATCATGGATGGCTGGAGCTGGCGCGTATTCAGCGACGAGCTGGCGATCAGCTACAGCGCGATCCGCGCGGGGAAGGTGCCGCAGCTTCCCCAAGCCGGCTCCTGGCGCCGTTTCGCATTGCTGGAAAGGCGGCGGCGGGATGGCGCGGAGGGCAAGGCGTCGCTGGCGTGGTGGCTGGCAGGCTATCGCGACCTGCCCGAGGCGCTGCGGCTACCGACGGATCTCCCGCGCGACAACGTCGTCAGCTTCGATGGCGACAGCGTGGAGCTGTCGTTCGATGCGGCGCTGGTCCGTGCGCTGGGCGCCGCCGCGCGTGCGCGGCATGCCACGCTCTTCGCATTTCTGCTGACCGGGTTCTACCTGTTGTTGCACCGCCTCACCGGACAGGACGACCTGGTGTGTGGCGTGCCTTTCGCCGGACAGGCGGTGAGCGACGACCGGCATAGCGTCGGGGATAGCGACAACACCCTGCCGCTGCGCATGCACATCGATCTGGACGATACGTTTGAGACGCTGCTGCAGCGGGTCCGGGCGGGCCTGCTCGATGCGAGCGAACATCAGCACGTCTCGATCGGGCGCATCATCGGCGCGCGGAAGGTGCCGCGTGACATGAGCCGCCTCCCGCTGGCTGATGTCTTCTTCAACCTCAACCCGACATCGTCGAGGGCTGCTGCCTACACGGGCCTGGAGCACCGTCATCGCGACATGCCCAAGACCCATACGAATTGGGATCTTGCTTTCCATTTCACCGAGCGTGAAGGTCGCCTCGACCTGCTATTGCACTACAACACCCGCCTGTTTACCGGCGATACCGTGCGGCGCTGGGCATCTCATTTGCGGACGCTGCTGGGTCAGGCCGCGGTTACGACCACGGAGCGGATCGGCGATCTGCCTCTGCTGGACGCAGGGCAACGCGGGGAGCTCCTCGAAGAATGGAATGCCACCCGTCACGAATTCGACCGCAGCCAGGGCGTCACGGCACTGTTCGATCTTCAGGCGCGGCGTGCTCCGCGCCAGGTCGCCGCTGAGTGCCAAGGCGAGCGTCTCGCATATGCAGAACTGGATCGCTCCACGCATGCCGTTGCCCGGGCTCTGGCGGCCCGTGGCATCGGTCACGGCGCCATCGTCGGGATCTGCATGCCGCGCGGAATGGACATGCTCGTCGCGGTGCTGGGTGTACTACGCAGCGGCGCGGCCTATCTCCCCATGGACCCGGATTTCCCGGTCGAGCGTCTGCGCTACATGGCGGCAAAGGCAGACGTGGCGCACGTGCTGGTGACACAGCCCGGGCTGGTTCCGGAGCCTGTTGCGGCCGGGCGCGGGCTGCTGCAGGTGCAAGCGCTGGCGGCTGAGATTTCGGACATGCCCTTGCCCCGGGTGTGCGGCGATGACCTTGCCTACGTGCTGTTCACCTCCGGCTCGACCGGACAGCCGAAGGGCGTGCGCATCCTGCATCGTAACCTGGTCAATTTCCTGCAGTCGATGCAGCGGGATCCCGGTTTTGGCGCCGATGACGCGCTGTGCGCGGTCACCACGTTGTCGTTCGATATCGCCGGGCTCGAGCTCTACCTGCCATTGGTTTGCGGCGGACGCGTGGTCATCGCCACCGAGGACGAGCGGCGTGATCCGCAACAGATCGCCGATCTCGTCGAGCGCAGTGGCTGCACAGTGCTGCAGACCACGCCTTCGCTGTTGCGGTTGCTGCTGGAAACCGGGCGCGATGTCGCCCTGACGCGCCTGCGCCTGCTAGTCGGCGGCGAGGCGCTGCCGCTCGAACTGGCAAACGACCTTGCGGGGCGCTGCCAGGGATTGTGGAATCTCTACGGCCCGACCGAGACGACCATCTGGTCGACGCTCGCGCGGCTGTCACCTGGGTTGACGGCGGTCCCGCTGGGCAGGCCGATCGCCAACACCCGCATCTATGTGCTGGACGGGCGCGGCCAGCCCGTACCGCCGGGGGTGATCGGCGAGATCGTCATCGCCGGTGACGGCGTGGCGGACGGCTACCTCGGCGAGCCGGAGCTGACCGCGCAGCGCTTCGTGCCCGAGCCGTTCCATTCGGGCGGCGGGCGCATGTACCGCACCGGCGACCTGGGTGCGTGGCGTGATGGCGTGCTGTATTTCCATGGCCGCGCCGACCACCAGATCAAGATCCGCGGCTTTCGCATCGAACCCGGCGACATCGAGGCCGCTGCGACTCGACTGGAAGGCATACGCGAGTGCGTCGTCGTCGCGCGGAAGTTGGGTGACAATGACCTGCGTCTCGTGCTGTATGCCGTCGCCGATGGCGCGGGCGAGACGCTCGCGCGCGCGCTGCGTGAGCACCTGCGCGCGCGCCTGCCCGCCTACATGCTGCCGCAGCACATCGAGTGGCTCGACGTCCTGCCGCAGACGCCCAACGGCAAGATCGACCGTGCGGCGCTGCCCATGCCCGCGGTGGCCCCGGTCGAGCGCGGGCGGGCAGGCCGGAGTGAGGTGGCAATCACGCAGCCTGCGGCGGCGCCTGCTGCGCCGGAAGATCGCCGCGAGGCCTATCTCGCGGCGATCTGGCGTGAGCTGATTGGCGTGGCCGACGTGCGTGGCATCGACAATTTCTTCGACATCGGCGGACACTCGCTGCTGGCGGTCAAGTTCGGTGCGCGGGTGCAACGCGAAACGGGTGTCAAGCTGAACCTGCTCGAGGTCGCCACCGGCACGCTGTCCACGCTGGCCGCCCTCCTGCCGCAGGCGCCTGGCGCCGCGCCCCGCTCCGCGTCGATCCTGGGCCGGTTGCGACGCATGCTCGAGAGGCATTGATCATGGACCACCGGGGGAGATGCCGATGATGGTCGCGATGGAAGCGCTGTTCTGGGTCAGTGTGGTGCTGCTTGTCTATACCTATGCGGGTTATCCCGCCTTGGTATGGCTGCTTGCCCGCCTGCGCCCGCGCCGCGTCGACCGGCGCGTGCAGACGCCGAGCGTGTCGGTGGTGATGGCGGTCCGCAATGGCGCGGGGGAGCTCGCCGCGAAGCTGGCCAACCTCGACCTGCTCGACTACCCCCGCGCGCAGGTGCAGATCATCGTTGCGTGCGACGGCTGCACGGATGGCTCCGCCGACGTGGCGCGCGGTGCCGGCGACGCACGCGTGCAGGTCCTGGAATTCGCCGCGCGCAGGGGCAAGGCTGCGTGCCTGAACGATGCGGTGGCTGCGGCGACCGGCGACGTGCTGCTGATGACGGATGTGCGCCAGCAGTTCGAGCCGCCGGCGCTGCGCGCGCTGGTGGCCAACCTCGCGGACCCGTTGGTGGGCGCGGCCGGCGGTGAACTGCAGTTCCGCGATGCCGATACGGGTTTCGCCAAGAGCGTGGACGCCTACTGGCGTTACGAGAAGTTCATCCGCAACGCCGAGAGCCGGTCGGGCTCGACGATCGGCGTGACCGGCGCCATCTACATCATGCGTCGCAGCCTGTTCACGGCGATTCCGGCTGGCACTGTGCTCGACGACGTGCTGATTCCCATGCAGGTCGCGCGCGCGGGGTGGCGCGTGGTGTTCGAGCCCGCCGCGGTGGCCTGGGATTGGCCTTCGCAGGAGCCCGCGGCGGAACGCCGCCGCAAGGTGCGCACGCTCGCCGGCAACTACCAGCTGGTCCAGCTGGCGCCCTGGCTGCTGGCGCCCTGGCGGAACCCGCTGTGGCTGCGCTTCGCCAGCCACAAGCTGCTGCGGCTGCTGGCGCCTTGGCTGTTGCTGCTGATGGCGCTGTCCGCGACGGTGCTTGCTGGCCAAGCCCTCATCTACGCGGCAAGCCTGGCCCTGCTGCTTGCCAGCATCGCCATGACCGTGATGGGGCGGCTGCTGCCGACCATCGGCCGCTGGCTGCCGATACGCCTGACCGTGGCGTTCTTCTACATGAACCTGTTCGCGGCGCAGGCGCTGGTGACGTTCATCGGCCGGCGGAGGCTGCACTTGTGGTGACGCGCACCGCCGAATCCGGGACCGGCGCCGGCATCCGCTCGCGCTTGGGCGAGCTGTCCTACGCACTGGGCGTGCTCTGGCCACTGCAGCGGCTGTACCGGCCGCTGCTACACGACCTGCGCATCCTGGCCTACCACCGTGTCCTGGACGTACCCGATCCATCGCGGTTCGACTTCGATCTCGAGCTGGTGAGCGCATCGCCGGACTGCTTCCGCGAGCAGATGCGGCTGCTCAGACGCCACTTCCATCCGGTGGCGCTGGGCGAGGTGGCGGCAGCCTTTCGCGAGGGCCGGGCGCTGCCGCCGAACGCGGTGGCCGTGACCTTCGATGACGGGTACGACGACAATTACCGTCTGGCCTATCCGATCCTGCGCGAGGTGGGCGTGCCTGCCACCTTCTTCGTCTCGACCGGGCATGTCGACAGCGGCCGGCCGTTTGCCTACGACTGGCTCGTGCACATGGTGCTGACCACCTCCGCGTCGGATGTGGACCTGCCGGAATTCGGTGCGCGGGAGCTGTTGCCCGCGTCCAGGGAAGGGCGTCACGTGTTCGCCATGCGGCTGCTGGATCATGTGAAGACGCTGGACGACAGC
>JAJZGE010000031.1 GCA_021798675.1 Pseudomonadota bacterium
CGGTGTCGGGCGCACGGCCTTGCTGGCCTGCTCCGGCGGCGCGGCCACCGCACTGGACTTTACGCTGGCGTATCCCGACCGCGTCAGCGCGCTGGTCTTCGTTGGCGCCGGCTACTGGGGCCGGTTTGCCGACCGTACGCCGGCCGCGCGCGCCTTCCTCCAGGCACTGGGCGCCTACGACGTGCCGGGCATGATCGACAGCTCGCTGCGGGCCTTCACCGATGGGCCGCGCCGCGCGGCAGGCGACGTCGACGCCGGCGTGCGCCGCCGCACCGAGGCGATGACCGCGCTGCAGTTCCGCCGTGAGCCGAACTACTGGCGCCATGCCGCGCAGGATCAGCGCACGCCACAGCCCAGTGCGCTGGATCGCCTGGATGAGATTGCCGTGCCGACCCTGTTGATGGTGGGCGGCGAGGACCAGCCCGAAGTGATGGAACTGTCCACGCAGATCGCCGAGGGTCTCCATCGTGCGCAACTGTTGGTGGTGCAGGGTGCGGGCCATCACGCGAACCTGGAGGCACCGGCAGCGGTGCTGGCCGAGGTGCGCCGCTGGCTGGCGCGACACGCGGTGCGTGACGCAAGGATGCAGGTGCCATGAAAAAGCCGCGCCGGCGCAGGCCGGCGCGGCTTCCCGCTGCGCAGCGGGAGGAGGCTGCGCGGGTGCGGCTTACGGGCCGTCCGGTGCCTCGCTGCCGACCGGGTGCTGGGCCTTGAATTCCTTCCATTGCTGCATGCGGGCCTGTCGCTGCGCCTTCATCGTGGCCAGCTGCGACTGCTGTGCCGGGGTCAGCAGGTTGTAGACCTGTGCGCGGACGTCGGCCATCTGCTGCACGCGTGCGGTGGTGGCGGCACCCTCGGCCTGGGCCAGCGCGGAAGCGGCGGACTGGTAGCCGGGGTCGGTCGGCTTCATTGCCTCGAACGCCTGCCGCTGCTGGCGCAACGCCTGGAACCGGCTCCGGTTCTGCTCGAAGCTGCTCTTCATGACCTGCTTTATGCTGGCCTTCTGCGTATCGCTCAAGTTGAGCTTGCCAAGCTCCATCATGCCGTGGCGGCCACCCGGCCCGCCGTGATGGCCCCAGCCGCCGGGGCCGCCAGGGCCGGGGGCGCCCTGTGCTGCGACGGCGAAGCTGCCGATGGCCAAGGCCGAGCCGAAGGCCAGGCCGAGAATGAGGTTCTTGCGCATGGTTGTCGCCTCTTGCGGTGGGGGAGTGGTGCGTGCGGCCATTGGACGACGCCCCCGTGTGTATGTTCTTTGCGCGAGCGTAAAGATGGGTAAAGCCGTTGCCGCCAGCCGTTCCCGCATCGCTAAATAGCGCCATGACCCGCATCCTGATCGCCGATGACGACCGCGCACTCTGCAGCCTGCTTGCCGAGTACCTGCGCCGCGAAGGTTTTGCCGTGGATTGCGCCAGCGATGGCGAAGAGGCGCTGGCGCGGCTGCACAACGCGGCGCAGCGGCCCGACCTGCTGATCCTCGACGTGATGATGCCTGGCCGCGACGGCCTGGAGACGCTGCGCGAGTTGCGCATGAAATACCGCCTGCCGGTGATCATGCTTTCGGCGCGCGGGGAGCCGGTGGACCGCGTGATCGGGTTGGAACTGGGCGCCGACGATTACCTCTCCAAGCCCTGCCTGCCGCGCGAACTGCTGGCCCGCGTGCGTGCGCAGCTGCGGCGGCATGCGCCGGGCGCGGCCGCCGCGGGCGAGCTGCAGCTCGGCACCTTGAAGTTGCTGCCCGGCGAGCGCCGCGCGCTGGTCGGCGACCAGGAGCTGTCGCTGACCGGCGCCGAGTTCCAGCTACTGCTGGCGCTGGCGCAACGCGCGGGCGAGCTGGTGGACAAGGCCGCGCTTACGCGGCTTGCGCTGGGCCGCGAGCTGGAGCGCTACGACCGCAGCATCGACGTGCACGTGAGCCGCCTGCGCCACAAGCTGGCCGAAGCCTCCGCGCAGTCGCCGCGGATCGACTCCGTGCGCGGTGCCGGCTACGTGCTGGTGGCTGGCGCGCCATGAATCCGTTCAAAAGTCCGCTGTACCGGCGCGTGCTGCTGTGGTTCTGCGCGGTGAACCTGCTGGTGCTGCTGCTGGGCGGTTACCTGACCCGGCGCTTCGTGGAATACACCACCGAGGTGGAGATCGACTGGACCGCCCTGGCGCACTCGGCCAACCAGGCCTTTGAGCAGGGCGGCCCGGCGGCACTGGACGAGTGGCGCGAACGGCAGCGCCACGAGGGCGTGGACGCCACGCTGTTCCAGGACGGGCGACCGTTGCTGCCGATCCGCCTGCCGCCGTCGATCCGGGATGCCCTGCCGGAGATGCTGGCGGCCAACCGCAGCCTGGTGCTGAAGCCCTGGCGCAACCAGTTCCTGTACCTGGCGGTGCAGCCGGTGACCGGTGCCGACGGCCGGCAGCGGCAACTGGTGGCGATCAGCCGCACGCACACGCGACTGCCGCCGCAGGCGCGGGAGAGGATCCTGCTGGCGGTGCAGTTCGCGCTGTCGCTGTTGTTCATCGGCCTGGTGGGCTGGTGGGTGGCGCGCAGCGTGGCACGGCCGGTGCAGGCACTGCGCGAGGCGGCGCGGCGGATGGCCGCGGGCGAGTTGTCCGCGCGCGTGGGCCACCCCGGCGGCACGCGCGACGAACTGGCCCAGCTCGCCGGTGATTTCGATGCCATGGCCGAACGCATCGAGGCGCTGGTCGCGCACGATCGCCGGGTGCTGCAGGATCTCTCGCACGAGCTGCGCTCCCCGCTGGCGCGCCTGCAACTGATCCTCGACCTGGCCCAGCGCGGCGACGATCCGGCGACGGCCGAGCGCTACTTCCGCCAGGCCGAGCACGAGATCGTCCGGCTCGACCGCCTGACCGGCGACATGCTGGCCCTGTCGCGCATGGAGGGCGGTCTGCCCGGGATGGAGCGCGAGCGGCTGGATCTGGTCGAACTCGCGCACGACGGCCTGCAGCAGGCGTCGCTGGAAGCGGACGCGC
The DNA here is from genome assembly GCA_021798675.1 of Pseudomonadota bacterium. Next base: position 2,983 of record JAJZGE010000031.1, read on the forward strand.
GCCGCATCCGCCTGCACTGGCAGGCCGTCGATGCGCCGGTCGAGGTGGTCGGTACGCCGGTGCTGCTGGAACGCGCGCTGGGCAACCTGATCGCCAACGCCATCAAGTACAGCGCGGAAGGCGGCGAGGTGGAAGTCGCGGTGCGCGTCGTCGAGGGGCAGGCCGAATGCGTGGTGCGCGACCACGGCCCCGGCGTCCCGGAAGCCGAACTGGCGTCGTTGTTCCGGCCATTCTTCCGCGGCAGCAACGCCGTGCGCGCCGAAGGCCACGGCCTCGGCCTTGCCATCGCGCAACGCGTGGCCAGGGCGCACGGTGGCGACATCCTTGCGCGCAACGCCGAGGGCGGCGGGCTGGAAGTGCGGCTGCGCCTGCCGCTGGCCAGCGGGTGAGTGGCTCCATGCGCCATGGCCGCGGGAACGAGCAAGGCATTTCCCCACCAATCATCGGGCTGCTGGGGGCATTCATCGCAGTCGTCGCCGTCCTGTACTTCGCCGTGCCGGCCGCGCTGCTGCGCTGGGACCTGGACCGGCTGGTATTCAGCGCGCAGTCCCAGCGGCGCACGCACGAGGGCAAGCGCTTCGACGTTGCCGTTTCCCCCGATGCCACGGTGGTCGTACGCCGCTACGGTGATGCCGGTCGGGCATGCGCGTTTTTCTTCCCGGGGCAGCATGGCGGCATCGGCAGCTACGAGCGAACGCTTTTTCCGTTGATCCGGGAGGCCGGTGCCGATGTCTACGCCATTTCGTATCCCGGGCAGGATGGGGCGAAGGGGCATGCCCATGTCGATCGGCTGTTCGGCCAGGTCGCGCTGGCGGTGTCGCGGGTGAGCAGGGCGGCGCGCTGCGGGATGCGCCGCAGCGTCTTCGTCGGCCGCTCGCTGGGCGCGACGGTGGCGCTGGCGGAAGCAGTGAAATTCAGGCCCAGGGGCGTGCTGGTCGATGGGCTGGGGGCCGACCTCGCCAGTGTGGTGCGGGCATGGATGGGCCGGCATCCGCTGTCGACCGGCTGGCGGCTGCTGCCGGTGCGTGCCTTGCTGGGGCGGCGGGACTATCCCGCCGCATCGCTGCTGCAGCAGATGCCGTCGGTGCCGGTATCGATTTTCCAGGGCACGGCGGATACCGTGACGCGCTATGCGCTCGCGCGGAGCGCCGTGCAGGGACGCCCGAACGTGACCTTCGAGACGGTGGACGGCGGCACGCATCACGATAGCTACCTGCTTGCCGGGAGCGCGTATGTCCGGAGCCTGCGTTCGCTGCTGGATGAAGAGACTTTGCGGAGCCGATGATCCTGCCTGATGCCATCCGTCCCCCGATGCGCCGCAACGCCCTCGTCGCCGTGGGACTGGTGCTGTGTGCGGCGCTGTTCTTCACGATGACCTACGTGCTCAACCGCAGCCTGGTGAGCGGCGGCGGGCACTGGGCGTGGGCGGTGATCCTGCGTTACCTGATCACCTTGCCGCTGCTGGCCCTGGCGCTGCCGTTGCGTGGCGGCCTGGGCGAGCTGCCGCGCGAACTGCGCGCGCATCCGCGCGCATGGCTGACCTGGAGCAGCGTGGGTTTCGTGCTGTTCGGCGTGCCGCTGACCTGGGCCGCCGGCAGCGGGCCGGCATGGCTGGTGGCGGGCAGTTTCCAGACCACCGTGCTGGCCGGGCCGTTGCTTGCGCCGCTGATCTATCGCGACGGGCGCCGACGGCTGGCGTGGCCCACGCTGGCGATCGGTGCGCTGATCGTGGCCGGCGTGTTCGCGTTGCAATGGGGCCATGCGCACGGTCGGCTCGGTGCCGGCGACTGGCTGGCGGCGGGAGCGGTGGTGCTGGCCGCGTTCGCCTATCCCTTGGGCAACCGCATGCTGCTGCTGCATCTGGAAACCAGCGCCTACCGGGTGAACGCCTTGCAGCGCGTGTTCGGCATGACGCTGTGCAGCTGGCCGCTGTGGTTGTTGATCGCCGCCATCGCGTGGCACACGATCGGTGCGCCGGGCTGGCGCGAGGCATGGCTGGCGGGTGGTGTGGCCTTGTCCTCCGGCGTGATCGCCACCGTGCTGTTCTTCGCGGCGACCGACCGTGTGCGCACGCAACCCACCGCACTGGCCGCCGTGGAGGCGATGCAGGCGGCCGAGCTGCTGTTCACCACGGCGCTGGGCGTAGCCCTGCTTGGCGAGGCGTGGCCGCGGGGCTGGGCCTTGTCCGGTGCGCTGGCGATCGTCGCGGGCATCGCGCTGTTCGGCTGGGTGAGCGGGCGCGAGGCGGCGGGCGACGAGGCGGCCGTGCGCGCGCTGCGCTCCGATCGCAGCGCCTAGGCGTGCGCGGTCGCGCCGGATGGGATACTTCCGCGTCCCCGCACGAATCCCGCCATGACCGACGACGCCACCACCATCCGCCACGGCACGCCCGCGTTCCGGCGTACCAACCTCGCGCTGTTCGCCGCGGGCCTGGCGACGTTCGGCCTGCTGTATTGCGTGCAGCCGCTGATGCCGGAGTTCAGCCGCGACTATGGCGTGAGCGAGGCGGGCGCGGCGCTGTCGCTGTCGCTCACCACCGGCGTGCTGGCGTTCGCGATGCTGTTCGCCGGCGGCGTGTCCGATGCGCAGGGACGCAAGCCGGTGATGGTGGCTTCACTGCTGTCCTCCGCGGTGCTGGTGCTGGCCAGCGCGGCGATGCCGACCTGGGCCTCGCTGCTGGTGGTGCGCACCCTGCTCGGCTTGACGCTGAGCGGCCTGCCGGCGGTGGCGATGACCTACCTCGGCGAGGAAATGCATGCCGACTCGATTGGCCTTGGCATGGGGCTCTACATCAGCGGCAGCGCGGTGGGTGGCATGGGCGGCCGGCTGGTCGCCGGCGTGCTGGCCGATTTCTTCGGCTGGCGCACCGGCGTGGCGGTGGTGGGCGTGATCGGCCTCGCCTGCGCGTTGGCGTTCTGGCGTGCGCTGCCGCCGTCGCGGCACTTCGTGCGGCAGCCATGGAATGCGCGTGCGCTCGCTGCGCGCTTCGCCGGCATGTTCCGCGATCACGGGCTGCCTTGGCTGTTCGCCGAGGGTTTCCTGCTGCTGGGCGCCTTCGTCACCGTCTACAACTACCTCGGCTACCGCCTGCTGGCGCCGCCGTACAACCTCAGCCAGGCGGTGGTCGGGCTGATCTTCGGCATCTACCTGATCGGCACCTTCAGCTCGGCGTGGATGGGCCACCTGGCCGGCAAGCTGGGCCGGCGCAAGGTGCTGTGGACGGCGCTGGCGCTGATGCTGGCTGGCGTGCTGCTGACCCTGGCCACGTCGCTTTGGCTGGTGGCGCTGGGCATCGTGGCGGTCACCTTCGGCTTCTTCGGCGGCCACTCCATCGTCAGCAGCTGGGTCGGCCGGCGTGCCGGTGCGGCGAAGGCGCAGGCGTCGTCGATGTACCTGTTCTGCTACTACATGGGCTCCAGCGTGGCCGGCGCCAGCGGCGGGTTGTTCTACGCCGCGCATGGCTGGAGCGGCGTGGTCGTGTTCGTCGGCGCGCTGGTGCTGGCCGGACTCGCGATTGCGCTGGGGCTTATCCGGCTCAAGCCGCTGACGGGCGTGGCGACGCCGCCCGCGCCGATGAGCAAGGGCGCGATGCCCTGAGGTTCAGAGCCGCAGCGTGATCTGCGCCGTGCCCGGGTCGCCGGGCATCAGGCGCTGGGCGAAGCCGAGTTCGCGGCACAGCTGCAGCATCGGGCGGTTTTCCAGCAGCACGTAGCCCCACAGTTCGGCGAGGCCACGGCGGCGGCAATCGTCGACCAGTCGCTGCATCAGCAGCGCGCCGAGGCCGACGCGGCTCCAGTCGTGCTCGACCACCACCGAGAACTCCGCGCTGTCGGCGGATTCGTCCACGTAGATGCGGCCCACGCCGCGGATCTCGGTGGGGCGCACCGATTCGTCCACCAGCACGAGCGCGGTCTCGCGCGCCGGGTCGATGCGGCACAGGCGCTGCGCCATCGGCTCCGGCAGCTCCGACATCGCGTGCAGGAAGCGGCGGCGGATGTCCTCGGGCGACAGCCGCCGGAAGCCGCGCTGCAGCGCCGCGATGTCGCCGGGCACGATCTCGCGCAGCCATAGTTCGCGGCCGTCGCGGCTGCACACGCGTTCGCCCCGTGCGGTGTGCACGTTGAGCGCAAGGGCGTGGCGTTCGCGGAGGCGCGGCGGGAGCAGCGGATGGGGAGCGGCAGGGCGCTGGCTGGCGGCGATCATGTCAATACTCCAGCGTATTGTGTGCGGTGCAGCATGCTCCAGAGGCTCGTATGGCGCAAGTCTGTGCGCCGGTTTGCCGCAGGTGCGCATTCAGTCGTGCAGCGTATCCGTCGGCCGTCGGGGCCGCTTCGGGCCGGGCGCGGAATGGCTGCCCTGGGCCGCGTCGACGGCATCGATCCAGCCCGCCCGCGCCTGCGGGAAGGCATCGGCATAGGGCACGTAGGGCTTGATGTCGAGGATCGGCGTGCCGTCCAGCAGGTCCACGCCGCGCACGCGCAGCGCACGTTCCTCCACCGCGACCAGTTCCACCGCGGACAGGCCGATCGGGTTCGGCCGGTGCGGCGAGCGCGTGGCCAATACGCCGCGCTTGCCGTCGCCGCGGGGTGGCCGTACCCGGGGCTTCCAGCCCTCGCTGCGGTGGAACACGAACAGCAGCCAGATCCGCGCGAAGCCGGTGAGGTCGGCAAACGCTTCCGCGGGCAGGCCATCGACGAATTCAATGCGCGCCTCCGCTTCGGCGCCCGTCTCGGTGCCCGCTACCACGGTGGACTGGTGCGGCGCATCGATGCGCCGCGCATAGGGCGAGCGCACGTGTGCGATCGGATGGGCAACAAACGGGGAGTTTTCGTCCACGGCCAGTGCGCTTAAAAGGACACCTGCATCAGTGGATGCCGACGCCCAGGCCCAGCCCGAAGCTGATGTTCGGATGCCCGCTGCGCATTTCCTCGGCCGTCCACACATGCGACTGTGCGGTCTGCACCAGCGGGAACACGTAATCGGCTTCGCCGACCTTGCCGGCACGGCTGCCGGCCAGTTGGCCGGCGACGGTGATCGGCGCACCGTTGGGGTAGTTCATCGGTTCGGCGTAGCCCGGCAGCAGGGCGATGAAGCGGCCGTTGCCGCCGTTGCCGAATTTCGGTCGCTGCGAGGAGTCCAGCGGGTAGGCGAGGATCTCGATCTCGCTGTGGTCGGGCAGGTTCTTCACGCCCACCACGCGGCCGCCCCAGATGACTTGGCCGTGCGCGTACTGCTCCGGCGCTTGCGCCACCTGCATCGGCGTGGCGGCGACAGTGCCGGGTGCGACCTTGTAGATCGGCGCAGGCGCGCAGGCGGCAAGGCCGAGCAGCAGGCCGGGCAGGATGATGCGGGCGATGTGGCGCATGGCGGACTCCGGGGCGAAGATCGCGGCAACGGTGCAGTGAGCTTAGCGACGGTGCGGCGGGTGCGGTAGCTTCACCGGCTTTGCGGCTGGCGCGGCGGCGGATTCGTCCACCAGCCAGTCCAGCTTCCATTCGGCTGGCTTTTCCTGCGCGAGCAGGCGCGCCAGCGCGCGCAGCGGTTCGCGCAGGGTTTCGTCGAGCTGCCAGGGCGCGTTGACGATCGCCATGCCGGAGCCGTTCAGGCGCAGCGGCGAGTCGTCGCCGTGCACCAGCAGTTCCGCGCGCAGCACGCGCCTGGCGCCGCAGTGCGAGAGCCAGCGCAGGAAGGGCTGCACCTGGCTGCGCCGCTTGATCGGATACCAGATCGCGTAGATGCCGGTGGGCCAGCGCTGCAATGCTTCCTTCAAGGCCTGCTCGATCAGCCGGTACTCGGCCTCCTGCGCTTCGTAGGGCGGGTCGATCAGCACCAGGCCACGCCGTGCCAGCGGAGGCAGCAGCGCCTTCAGCGCTTCGTAGCCGTTGCGTTCGTGCACGTGGACGCGCGCATCGCGGCGGAACAGTTCGTGCAACCGCGTGGCTTCCTCCGGATGCAGCTCGCACAGCTGTGCGCTGTCGTTGTCGCGCATGGCCAGTGCAGCCTGCAGCGGCGAGCCGGGGTAGAGCTTCAGCCCGTGTTCGTTGCCGGGCAGGGCGAGGATGCCGTCCAGCCAGCGGCGCAGCAGCGGCGGCAACGCGGCGGCATGGGCATCGCCGCCGTGCAGGTCGGGAAACAGCAGGCGGGCGATGCCGTCCTTGTATTCGCCGGTCTTGCCGGCTTCGGCGCTGTCCAGTGCGTAGCAGCCGCTGCCGGCGTGGGTGTCGATCACGCAGAACGGCGCGGGCTTGAGTTTCAGCGCTTCGATCAGCGCCAGCAGCACGGCGTGCTTCAGGACGTCGGCGAAGTTGCCCGCGTGGTAGGCGTGGCGGTAGTTCATGGCGGCAGCCGTGGGGTGGCGCACAAGTATAGGCTGCGGATGGCGTGCAGGCCGCATGAAGCCCGCTCCAGGGTTGAGTGGACGTGGAGTGCGTCGTTATGCTCGCGGCATGCATCGTTCGTTGCTCCATCCACTGCGTCGCTGTCGCCTGCTGCTTGCAATGGCGCTGTGCGCGTGGCTGGGTCTGGCCGGTTCGGTGTTCGCCCATGACGATTGCTGCGCCGGCATGCAGGGCTTGGCCGTCGCGCTGACGATGAGCCTTCACCGCGGCGTGCCGGCACCGCTGCACGCGGACGGCGGGCACGCCGATTGCGCCTGCGCCCACGCGACGGCGACCGTGCCGGAACTGTCCGCACCCGCGGTGCCGGTGCATCCGGTCGCGACAACATGGCAGGCCTGGCCGACCGCTACCCCCGAGCGTCCCCGCGCGCCACCCCTGCGGCCACCGCTGGACTGACATTCCAGCGATGGCGCCGACCCGGTTCGGCGGGCCACCTGCCTGTGCGCAGGCTTGCTGCCGCATGTGCGGCGACGACAGGCGGGATCCTCGGTGATTCCGCGCAGGAGTGAAGGATGGACACACAGGATCCGCGCGACGGGCAGTTGTCGCGCAGACGGTTCGTGCAAGGCC
>JAJZGE010000032.1 GCA_021798675.1 Pseudomonadota bacterium
AGCGGCCCAGCGCCCAGGCGCTGAGGAAGGCCGTGGTCAGCGTCACCAGTGTCACCGACAGCGATTCGAGGCCGGTCTTCGCCACTTGGGTGAGGCTGAGACCGAAGCCCAGCGCGATGATCGACCATTGCAGCACCTGTTTGCCGGCGAACGCGATGCCATGACTGAAGCGCGCATCCGGGGGGATGGTGTTGCGTATGGCGATGCCAAGCAGGATGCCGATCACCGGTCCGCCGATCAGCGGCAGCAACCGCCCCAGCCACCAGGCGAGCAGTGCGATGGCGACGGCGAGCAGCAGCCCGGGCGTGCGGTCGAGCAGGGTGGGTTTGGCGGTGGCGGGCAAGACGTTCATGGGGTGGCTCCGGGTGGATGGGCGCATTGTCCTCTTCGCCATCAATCAGCAAAACTTTGAATATCTGATTGTTGGTATAAGATTTAATGATGAATAACATCAGCCCGCGCCAGCTCGGGGTGTTCGTGCAGATCGCGCTGCTGGGCAGCGTGCGTGCCGCCGCCGAGCGTTTGCACATGACCCAGCCGGCGGCCAGCATGGCGCTGGCCGAACTGGAGCGGCAACTCGATGCGCCGCTGTTCGCCCGTGAGCGTGGTCGGCTGCGGCTCAACCCGCGCGGCCGCGAATTGCTGCCGCTGGCGCAGGAGCTGCTGGAGCGCCACGCCGAATTCGCGCGGCGCGGCCGCGAGGACGGCGACGCGTTCTCCGGCGAGCTGCGCATCGGCGCCAGCAATACGGTGGGCAATTACCGGGTGGGCGAGTTGCTGGGCGAATTCGTGCGCGCGCACCCGCAGGTGGGGATCCGCCTGCGGGTGGCGAACACCGATGCCATCGCCGCGGCGATGCTGGAGCACAGCCTCGACCTTGGCTGCGTGGAAGGGCCGGTGACGCATCCGCAACTGGAGGTGCGGCCGTGGCGCGACGACCTGCTGGTGGTGTGCGCGCCGCCCGATCACCCGCTCGCGCGCAAGCGCGGCCTGAAGCCGGCCGACTTCGCCGGCGCCCGCTGGGTGATGCGCGAGCCTGGTTCGGCCACCCGCGCCACCAGCGAGCGCGTGCTCTCGCAATTGCCGCCCGGCGAGACGGTGCTGGAACTGGATCAGATCGAAGCGATCAAGCAGGCGGTGATCGCTGGCCTGGGCATTGCCTGCCTGCCGCAGGTGGCGGTGGTCGATGCGCTCGCCACCGGACGGCTGAGGGCCCTGAGGACCCCGTTCCTCGACCTGCGGCGCAAGCTGTCGATGCTGATGCACCGGCAGAAGTACCGTGGCGCGTTGCTGGAAGCATTCATCGCGCAGGCGGGGACGGCGGCGTGAGCGCCGTCTGGGCCGGTGGCCGGGCGCTCAGTCCGCCAGCTGCGCCAGCAGTTCGGCGACGTGCTCGTGGGTGGTGGCGCGCAACAGGCGTGCGGCGTGGTTGCGCAACATGCCGTGGTCCAGCGCGGCGAGGCGGTCGCGTACCAGCAGCAACTGGCTGGGATGCATGCTGAATTCGGTCAGGCCGAGCGCGAGCAGCATCGCGGTGAAGTTCGTGTCGCCACCGATCTCGCCGCACAGGCTGACCGGCTTCCTGGCACGACGGCCGGCGCCGATCACGTGCGAAAGCAGGCGCAGCAGGGCCGGCTGCAGCGGCGTGTAGATGTTGTCCAGCGCGTCGTTGCCGCGGTCGGCGGCGAGCACGTACTGGGCAAGGTCGTTGGTGCCGATGGCGAGGAAGTCGGCGTGTTCCAGCAGTGCGCGCACGTTGATCGCGGCGGCGGGCACCTCGATCATTGCGCCCAGCGGCAGCTTCTCCGGCAGGTCGATGTTCTCGCGCTTCAGGTCCTGCCGCGCCAGCTTGAACAGCGTGCGTACCGCGATCAGTTCGTCGGGCTGGGTGACCATCGGCACCAGCACGCGTACCGGGCCGTAGCAGGCGGCACGCAGGATGGCGCGGATCTGCGTGGTGAACACCGCGGGGTAGCGCAGCGACAGGCGCACGCCGCGCACGCCCAGCGCAGGGTTTTCCTCGCCGCGCAGCACCAGGCCCGCGGCGTCGGCCTTGTCGGCGCCAAGGTCGAGCGTGCGGATCGTCACGGGCAGTCCGCCCATGCCCAGCACGAGGTCGCGGTAGGCATTGAACTGCTCGTCCTCGGTGGGCAGGCCCTTGTGGCGCAGGAACAGGAATTCGGTGCGGTACAGGCCCACGCCATCGGCGCCGCGGCTGCGCGCCAGCGCCACGTCGGCGGGGGTCTCGGCATTCGCCAGCAGGCGGATCGGCGCGCCGTCGCGGGTGCGTGTGGCCGCATTGGCCAGCGTGGCGAGGCGGCGGCCTTCCGCGGCGGCTTCGCGCTGCCATGCGCGGTAGCGGGCGAGGTCCTGCGCGGTGGGATGCACGATCGCCTCGCCGCGGTCGGCGTCGATCAGCACCAGGTCTTCGTCGTGCAGCAGCGACAACGCGTCGCGCGCACCCACCAGCATCGGGAGTCCTAGGCTGCGCGCGAGGATGGCGCTATGCGAATACGCGCTGCCCGAGCTGGTGATCACGCCGAGCAGCCCGTTGCCGGCCAGATGGGCCATGTCGGCCGGAGCGATCGTGTCGGCGATCAGGATCTCGCCCACGCGCGCGGCGAGCTTGCGTTCCTCCGGCGTGGTGTGGCGTTGCAGCACCGAGACCACGCGGGCGATGACCTGGTCGACGTCCTCCTTGCGGCTGCGCAGGTAGGGATCGTCCATCGCCTCGAACACCGCGGCCAGCCGGTCGCGCTGCTTCTTCAGCGCGGCGCCGGCGCGGTAGTGGCCGATCCGGACCAGGTCGTCGAGGCCACGCAGCAATTCAGCGTCGTCCAGCAGCAGGCTGTGCGCGTCGATGAATTCGTTGACCTCGCGCGCCAGCGCGCCGTGCAGTTTGCCGCGCAGTTCGCGCAGTTCGTGCCGGGCGGTATCCAGCGCCCGGTGCAGGCGCTCCAGTTCGGCCTCGACCTCGTCCTCGGCCAGTGGGCGGTTGTCCACCGCGTAGCGGCTGGGCTGCACCAGGCGTGCGCGGCCCAGCGCCATGCCGCGGGAGGCGAGGGTGCCGGGCAGGACGTGCCTCATCGCAATTACGCTCCTTCGTCGAACTTGCGGTCGAACAGGTCGGCCACCGCATCCAGCGCGGCCTGTTCGTCCGGGCCTTCGGTACGGATGGTCAGCGGCGTGCCGATGCCGGCCGCCAGCATCATTACGCCCATGATGCTTTGTGCGTTGACTTCACGGCCGCGGCTGAGCAGCAGCACGGTGGACTTGTAGCCCTGCACCAGCTGCACCAGCTTGGCCGAGGCGCGCGCGTGCAGGCCGAGCTTGTTGGAGACGACGATTTCTTTTTCGAGCATGGATGGGAGCCTGTCCGTGATCCCCGGCTGCTATGCATCGGGGGCGGTTCGCGCGCGGGTCAAGGGAGTGCGGTGGTGGGGGGCATGGGCAGGTTCATTGACAAGCCCGGTCGATGAAGATTCCGCCGCGGCCGCCGCTGGCCGCGATCTCGGCCAGTTCGTCCAGCGGCTTTTCGGGGTAGTTGAGCACGCGCAGCAGCATCGGCAGGTTGAGCCCGGAGACGCAGCGCAGGCGCACGCCCAGCGAGCTCAGCGACAGCCCGATGTTGCATGGGGTCGCGCCGTAGAGGTCGGCCAGCACCAGCACACCTTCGCCCTGGTCGAGCGAGCGCGCGTGGCGGGCGGTGAGCGAGCGCATCACGTCGGGGTCGGCCTCCGGCGGTACTTCCACCGCTTCGACTTTGAGCGGCAATTTGGGCATGACGTGGTGGGCGGCGGAGATCAGCGCCTGGCCGACCGCCTCGTGCGTCATCAGCAGCACGCCTACGCTCATGGCTGCGCTCCGGTCTGCTTGCGTCGCGGCGCCATCGTCTCAGTCCAGTTCACGGTGGAAGGTGAGCACGCCTTCGCGTGTTTCGCGGTAGTGCGCGGCGAGCTGCTCGACCAGGTACACCGAGCGGTGGCGGCCGCCGGTGCAGCCGATCGCGATGGTGACGTAGCTGCGGTCGTCCTGTTCGAAGCGCGGCAGCCAGGCGTCCAGCCAGCGCATGGTGTCGGCCAGGTAGTCGGTCACCAGCGGCTCGGCGTCGAGGAACTCGCGCACCGGAGCGTCCTTGCCGGACAACGGCCGCAGCTTCGGCTGCCAGTGCGGATTGGGCAGGCAGCGCGCGTCGAACACGAAATCCGAATCCAGCGGCAATCCGCGCTTGAACGCGAAGGACTGGAACATCAGGGTCATGCCCTCGGTGGCCTGCGCGTAGCCGGTGGCGACCAGCCGGCGCAACTGGTGCACGTTGAGCTCGCTGGAGTCGATCACCTTCTCGGCGATCGCCATCAGAGGGCGCAGCAGATGGCGTTCCTCCGCGATGGCGCTGGCCAGCGACTTGCCGCGCGAGGCGAGCGGGTGCCGGCGGCGGGTTTCCGAGTAGCGCTTCAGCAGCACGGCGTCGCTGCAGTCCAGGAAGATCAGGTGCAACTGCACGCCGCTGGCGGCCAGTGCAGACAGCGCCTCGGGCAGGCGTTCGAGATCGGCGCCGCGGTTGCGCACGTCCACGCCCACCGCGATGCGCCGGTGGCGCCCGGCACCGCGGCCCGCCGCCTCCACCAGCTGCGGCAGCAGCGAGGGCGGCAGGTTGTCCACGCAATAGAAGTCCAGGTCTTCCAGCGCGCGCAGCGCCACCGTCTTGCCGCCGCCGGACATGCCGGTCAGCACGACCAGGTGGGTCTCGTGCGGGTTGGAAAACGGGCTGGACGCTGCGATGGATACGTCGTTCATGGGGTCACCATGGCGGCAGCCGGCGCAACTGGTGCGCCTGGCGGTCGATGAAAGTCTGCGCGGGGTCGATACCCTTGCTCTTCAGCGCATGGCTGCGCACGGCGGCCTCGACCAGCACGGCGATGTTGCGGCCCGGCGCCACCGGTATGGTGATCATCGGCACCTGCACGTCGAACACCTCGCGGTGGCCGGTGTCGCCGGTGAGGCGGGTAAGCGCATCGATGTCCTCGCCGTCACGCAGCGGCTTGAGATGGATCACCAGGCGCAGGTACTTGGACGGCTTGACCGACATGTGGCCGAACATCTCGCGCACGTTGAGCACGCCGAGGCCGCGCACTTCCAGCAGGTCCTGCAGCAGTTCCGGGCAGGTGCCGTCGATCACGTCCGGTGCGATCAGGGTGAACTCGGTGGCGTCGTCGGCGACCAGGCGGTGGCCGCGGCTGATCAGTTCCAGCGCCAGCTCGCTCTTGCCGGAGCCCGCTTCGCCGGTGATCAGCACGCCGATCGAGAACACTTCCAGGAACACGCCGTGCAGGGTGACCTTGGCCGCCAGCTGGCGTGCGAGGTGGTATTGCAGGAAGGTCAGCAGTTCGTGGCCGCGCTTGGAGCTGACCCACAGCGGCGTGTCGGTTTCCTCGGCCACTTCGCGCAGGTCCGGGGGCACCGCCTGGTCCTTGGTGACGATCAGCGCCACCGGCCGGGTGGCGGCGATCTTGTGGATCGCCTCCCAGCGCTGGCGCGAATCCATGGCATCGAGGAAGTTCAGTTCCTCGGAGCCGATGATCTGCACCTTGTTCGGGTAGATGACGTTGAGGTAGCCGATCAGCGAAGGCCGGCGCGCATGCGCCGCGCCCGGCTCCAGCATGCGCGATTCGCCGCGCATGCCGGCGATCCAGCGCAGCGCCATGCGCTCGTTGACGCTGTCGAAGAGTTGTCGTGCGGTGAGGCGATCCAAGCTCCGGTCCTCTGCGTCGCGCGCCGCGAGTGGGCTTCGCGGCGGGGCAGCGGCCATTGTGCCAGCTTGGGCCAAGGCTGTGCTGGGAGGAAAGGCAGGCCGCCCAGCGCGGGCGGCCTGCGGGCGCGCATCAGCCGTACTGGGGTTCGGCGCGCGTGGCGCGGTGGTGCTTGTCGGAAACCTTCTCGTGGTGGCGGCGCAACTGCGAGACGAGCTTTTCGAACAGGCAGTCGATGGAGGCGTACATGTCGGTCTCGGCGGCCTCGGCGTGCAGCGTGGCGCCCTTGACGCCCAGCGTGGCGTCCGCGCGATGTCGCAGCTTGTCCACCGAGAGGACCACGGCAAGGCTGATCAGTTTGTCGTCGAGGCGGTGGAGGCGGTCGAGCCGGGACTCGACGTGTTGCCGCAGCGCAGGAGTGACTTCGATCTGCTGGCCGCTGAGTTGGAATTGCATGGTACGCCTCCTCTGGTGGTGCCGTGCCGCGTTTCGCGGCGGGATGGACGCGCCTCGGTCGACCCTGACGCGCCTTCAAACATCCTTTGCTACTGACATGGGAGCGCTTTTCCGACAGGCAAGTTCCCCGTTCAGTTCTTGCGCTGGCGTTCGCTGGAACTGGGAATGCGCAGGCCTTCGCGGTACTTGGCCACGGTGCGGCGCGCGACCTGGATGCCCTTGCTTTTCAGCTCGGCGGCCAGCGCCTGGTCGGACAGCGGCTTGCGCGGGTCCTCCGCGTCGATCAGCTTGCGCAGCATGGCCTGGATCGCGGTGGCCGAGGCGCTGCCGCCGTCTTCGGTGGAAACGCCGCTGGAGAAGAAATACTTCAGCTCGAAGGTGCCGCGCGGCGTGTGCAGGTACTTGCGCGTGGTGACGCGCGAGATGGTGGATTCGTGCATGCCGACTTCCTCGGCCACCTCGCGCAGCACCAGCGGATGCATTGCCTCGGGGCCGTAGTCGAGGAAGGCGCTCTGCCGCCGCACGATGGCGCCGGCCACCTTGAGCAGGGTTTCGGCACGCGATTCCAGGCTCTTCAGCAGCCAGCGCGCCTCCTGCAACTGCCCCTTCATCCAACTGGCGTCGTCGCCGCGGGCGCGGGCGATCAGGTTGCAGTAGTGCTGGTTGAGGCCCAGCCGCGGTTGCGCATCCGCGTTCAAGCGCACTTGCCAGCGGTTGCCCTCGCGCACGGCGTAGACGTCGGGCGCCACGTATTCCACCGGGGTGGCGTCCAGCGCGGCGCCGGGGCGCGGATCCAGGCTGCGGATCAGTGCGGCGGCGGCGGCCACCTCTTCTTCGTCGGCGCGCAGCTTGCGCGCCAGTTTCGCGATGTCGTTGCGCGCCAGCAGCTCCAGCTCGCTCTCCACGATGGCGAGCGCGAGTTCGCGTTGCGGCGTGGCGTCGTCGAACTGCTGCAACTGGCTGCGCAGGCAGTCGCGCAGGTCGAGGCTGGCGACGCCCAGCGGGTCGAAGCCCTGCAGGCGGCGGCGTACCGCCTCGATTTCGCCAAGGCTGGCATCGAGGCCGGCCGGCAGCGCGGCGAGCACCGCCTCGATGCCGTCGGCGAGGTAGCCGTCGGCGTTCAGGGCGTCGATGATCACCGTGGCGATGGCGGTCTGGCGTGGATTGAAGCCGGCCAGGTTCAGCTGCCACAGCAGGTGTTGCTGCAGGGTTTCGGGCGCAGCGTTCTGTGGCTCGAAATCCTCGTCGCCGCGCGCGTTGCCGCTGCCGCTGCCGGCGGAGAAATCGATGGGTGTCTCGACGCTGCCGCCGCCGTCGTCGCTCCATTCGGCGCCGTCGTCGCTGTCCATGCGGGCATCGGCGGCGGCTTCGGGTGCGCTGGGCGCCTGCACGTATTCGGTTTCGGGAGTGGCCTCGTCGTCGGCGGGGGCGTCTTCGCTTTCGTCGGCGAATTCCAGCAGCGGGTTGCCTTCGGCGATCTGCCGCAATTCCGTCTCCAGCTCCAGCTGCGACAGTTGCAGCAAGCGGATCGCCAGCTGCAGTTGCGGCGTCAGGGTGAGCTGCTGGTGCAGACGGAATTGCAGTGCCGGTTTCATGCTGGCCCGAACGGTGAACTGACGACCATCCTACCCGTGCGCGGCGGGCTCGGCCATAGCCGTGCGCGGCGTCGTGAACGCCGTGTCAAAGCTTGAATTCACGACCCAGGTAGACCTCGCGCACCTTCTCGTCGGCGAGGATGTGCGCGGGCGTGCCGCGCGACAGCACCGTGCCGTCGCTGAGGATGTAGGCGCGGTCGCAGATGCCCAGCGTTTCGCGCACGTTGTGGTCGGTGATCAGCACGCCGATGCCGCGCTCCTTGAGGTGGCGCACGATGCGCTGGATCTCGCCCACGGAGATCGGGTCGACGCCGGCGAACGGTTCGTCCAGCAGCATGTAGCGCGGGTTCGCTGCCAGCGCGCGGGCGATCTCCACGCGGCGACGCTCGCCGCCGGACAGGCTGATGCCCTTCTGCGTCGCGATGTGGGCGATCTTCAGCTCGTCCAGCAGGCTTTCCAGTTCGGCCTCGCGCTGCCGCGCGCCGAGACCTTCGCGCAGCTCCAGCACCGCCATGATGTTGTCGGCCACCGAGAGCCGGCGGAACACCGACGCCTCCTGCGGCAGGTAGCCGATGCCGAGGCGCGCGCGCAGGTGCATCGGCAGGCCGGTGATGTCCTGCTGGTCCAGCTTGATCTTGCCGGCGTCGGCCTCGATCAGGCCGACCACCATGTAGAAGCAGGTGGTCTTGCCGGCCCCGTTCGGGCCGAGCAGGCCGACCACTTCGCCCTCGCGGATGGAGAAGCCGAAATCGCGCACCACGTGGCGCGCCTTGAAACTTTTCTGCAGACCTTCGGCCGAGAGCATGCTTACTTGCCGCCGGCGGGCGCGCTTTGCGCGGGAGCGGGGGATGCCGGCTGGCCCGGCCTGGGCTTGGGCAGGAAGGTCATGTGCACGAAGCCGTTGCCGCCGCTGCTGCCGGTCATCTCGCTGGTCTGCGTGTTGTAGGTGAGCTTGTCGCCGTGCGCTTCGCCACGGCCCTGCTGCTTGACCACCGCGTTGCCGGTGAGCACCGCGACGCCGTTGACGTTGTCGTAGTCGAGCCGGCTGGCGTCGCCGGTCATCAGGTTGCCGCTATCGTCC
The DNA here is from genome assembly GCA_021798675.1 of Pseudomonadota bacterium. Next base: position 8,883 of record JAJZGE010000032.1, read on the forward strand.
AGCTCCTGGATGTGGGCGGGCGCGCCGGTGACCTGCACATGGTCGACGTTCTGGTCGGCGTCGAAATGCACCGTGGCCAGGTCGCCGACGATCTTCATCGTGCCCTGGGTGATCACGACATGGCCGCGCAGCTTGACCGTGCTGTTGGGCGCGTAGGTGCCGTCGAACGAATCGGCATGCTCGACGTTCATCGGCTGCTGGCGGTCGGACTTTTTCGCCAGCGCCACTGCAGGCAGCAAGGCCAGCGCGGCCATGGCGAGCAGGCCGGCGGCGGTGTTACGACTTGCGCTTGCGCGGCGGGAACGTGGCATGGACATTGTCGAGCAACTCCAGGTGGTTGTCGTTGAGGTTGGCACGCATGCCGACCCCGCTCATTCTACTGGCGCCCTGCGTCATCTGCGCCGGAGCCGCGGTCACCATGCGGTTCTCCTTGGGCCATACGGTGACATCCGAGGTGACCAGATCCGTCGCCGCGGTATCGGCATAGGGAGGACGGTGCATGGTCACCGGGCCCTGCAGCTTGATCAGGCTGCCGCTCTTGTCCACCCAGCCGTACAGCGACTGGCCGTGCCAGTCCGGCACGCCGGGCTTCTTGGAGGCGAGGTCGAACACCGGCGAGTCGATGTACAGCGAGTCGTCGCCCTCGCGGCGTTCCAGCTGCGGCGCGTGCATGCGGAAGGCAAGCTGGCCTTGCGGGTTGTAGGACCACATCCTGAAATTGGACAGCGTGTAGCCCGAGCGCGGCGGGCCGACGAAGTCGTTCTGTTTCGGCGCCGGCCCCATCCACCACAGCAGCACCTGGGCTAAGCCGGCCGCCAGCGCGATCAGCACGATGGCGCTGGCCAGCTTGCGGTCGCGGAACCAGAGCCGCAGCGCGGCGATCACCGCCAGCGCTCCCGCTCGGCGCCGCTCTTGCCCTGGGCATGCAGGATCAGGTCGCACGCTTCGCGCACCGCACCCATGCCGCCGCACAGGCGGGTCTGCCAATGCGCGGCTGCCGCCACCCACGGATGGGCGTTGGCCACCGCCACGGCGAGCCCGGCGATGCCCATGGGTGGCAGG
>JAJZGE010000033.1 GCA_021798675.1 Pseudomonadota bacterium
GATCAGGTGGGTGTTCTGTGGGGCGAGGTGATCCAAGGCCGCGCAGGCATGCGGGTCGAAGATCGGGGCCGAGGCGGCCATTTTTTCTGGCTGCGTCGCGGCACAGCAAGCAAGTGAGATTGAGCGCGCCGTCAATCAGCTGGGCAAGCGCACCGATGGCGGCAAAGGAATTCAGGGGGCAGCGGCAGGACGATCTCAAAGCGGGGAACAGCTCGAGTATTGGCAGCCACCTGCGCGCACGGAAATAAAGCCTCGGCATATGCACATGCCGATACATCCTTTCCCCTAGTGTCAAGTATTGCTTAACTTTGGACGCTAAGACGTATAGATGTCCAAAGGATATGCACGTGAACGTCGTCGTTTCCCCCGAATTCCTGGCTGCTCCCCTGAATGCCGACAAGCGTGCGTTGCTGACCAGGCTCGTCGAGGGCCTGCAACCCGCCGAGCTCTACTGGGTGGCCGCGTGGAGCGCGTCGCTGGCGGCACAGGCACAAGGGGGTAAAGCGACAGTCGTGCCAGCGACGAGCAAGGGCGGCGGCGAGCGCCTGACCATTGTCTACGGCAGCCAGACGGGCAATGCCAGGCGCATCGCCGAGCAGCTGGCCGCGCGCAGCGAGTCAGCAGGCCTGCCGGTGCGACTGCTGCGTGCCGATGCCTACCCGCAGCACGAGCTGACGCAGGAACGTTACCTCGTGCTGGTGATCAGCACGCAGGGCGAAGGCGAGCCGCCGGACGATGCGCGTGGCTTCATCGAGTTCGTCGCCGGCAGGCGGGCACCAAAACTGCCGTCGCTGCAGTTCGCCGTGCTCGGTCTCGGCGATTCGAGCTATCCACAGTTCTGCGCGATCGGTCGGCAGATCGACGCGCGGCTGGCCGAACTGGGTGGTTCACGCTTTGCGCCGCTGGGCGAGGCCGATGTCGATGTGGAGACCATCGCCACGCCATGGTCGGACAAGGCGCTGGAACAGGCGCGCGATGCGCTGAAGACCGCCGTACCGTCCGCGCGTGTCACGCCGCTGCATGCCGTATCGAATCGTTCCATTCATACACGCGAACAGCCGTTTGCGGCCAGTGTGCTGGCGAACCAGCGCATCGTGGCACGTGACAGCGAACGCGAGGTGCGGCATATCGAGTTGTCGCTGGAAGGCTCGGGGCTGCAATACGCGCCGGGCGATGCGCTGGGCGTGTGGCCGCGCAACCCATCGGTGCTGGTCGAACAATGGCTGGCGGCATTGCAGCTCGACGGTACGTTGGACCTGATGCACGAAGGTCGCACGCTGCCGCTGACGCAATGGTTGAGTCGCGAGCGCGAGATCACCCGGCTCAACCGTGCGTTCATTGCGGCGCTCGCCGTTACCAGCGGGCACGATGAGCTGAAGCGCGTGCTGCGACCTGAGCAAGCAGCGGACTTCGCGACGCTGCTGGCCAGCGAGCAACCGATCGACCTGCTGCGTCGCTACCCGGCGGCGTGGCGCGCCGAGGCACTGGTCGCCGCGCTGCGCCCGTTGACTCCACGTCTGTATTCGATCGCTTCCAGCCCGAAGCTGGTGGGCGACGAGGCGCATCTGACCGTGGCGATGGTCGATTACGAGGCGCACGGCAGCTTGCACTGGGGCGCAGCATCCGCGTTCCTGGCAGCGGCCGATGGGGACAGCAAGGTACCGGTGTTCATCGAGTCGAACGAACGCTTCCGCCTGCCGACCGACAGTTCGCGCGACATCATCATGATCGGTCCTGGCACCGGCGTGGCACCGTTTCGCGCATTCGTGCAGGAACGCCAGGAGAGCGGAGCCAGCGGGCACAATTGGCTGTTCTTCGGCAACCGCCACTTCACTCAGGATTTCCTCTACCAGGTCGAATGGCAGACGGCACTGAAGCATGGCGCGCTGCACCGCCTCGACCTGGCGTTCTCGCGCGATCACACTCAAAAAATCTACGTCCAGGACCGCTTGCGCGAACGCGGCGCCGAACTGTTCGCGTGGTTGCAGAACGGTGCGCACCTCTATGTCTGCGGCGACTCCGCGCACATGGCGAAGGACGTGCACGCGGCCCTGATCGACGTGATCGCCACCCACGGCAAGCAGCCGCACGACGACGCGAAAGCATGGCTCAACGAACTCCTGCAACAGGGCCGCTACTCCCGCGACGTGTACTGACATGACAACGACACTCTCCGATCTCGAACGCATCAAGGCTGAAAGCCGCTATCTGCGCGGCACCATTGCCGCTGGACTGTCCGATCCGGTCACCGGCGCGATCAGCGACGACGACAACACGTTGCTGAAGTTTCATGGCAGCTATCTGCAGGAGGATCGCGACCTGCGCGAGGAACGCCGCCAGCAGAAGTTGGAGCCGGCGTACGCATTCATGCTGCGCGCACGGTTGCCGGGCGGTGTGGTAACGCCGGCGCAGTGGCTGGTGTTCGACCGCATCGCACAGGAATACGCGAACGGCACGCTGCGCATCACCACGCGACAGACGTTCCAGTGGCACGGCATCATCAAGCGCCAGCTCAAGCCCACCATCGTCGCGATCCATCACGCGCTGGCCAGCACCATTGCGGCCTGCGGCGACGTGGTGCGCAACGTGGTGAGCACGGCGAACCCGATCGAGTCCTCCGCGCATGTCGCGGCCTATGCGTGGACCGTGCGGCTGTCCACCGAACTGGCGCCGAAGACACGCGCGTACCACGAGATCTGGCTGGACGGCGAAGCGCTGGTCGACGAGCCGATGGTCGAACCGTTGTACGGCGCCACCTACCTGCCGCGCAAGTTCAAGATCGGTCTGGCGATTCCGCCGCTCAACGACATTGACGTGTTCGCGCAGGATCTTGGCCTGGTCGCGATCATCGAACACGGCACGCTGCGCGGCTTCAACGTGGCAGTCGGCGGCGGCATGGGAGCGACGCATGGCGACCCGACAACCTATCCGCGGCTGGCCAGTATGCTTGGCTTCGTGACGCCAGAGCAGCTGTTTGCCGCCGCCGAGACGGCTGTCGGCATCCAGCGCGACTGGGGTAACCGCAGCGAACGCAAGCACGCGCGGCTGAAGTACACGCTCGATCATCGCGGCCTCGATGCGTTCAAGGCGGAACTGGAAGCGCGCCTCGGCTTCGCGCTGGAACCGGCGCGCGCGTATCGCTTCGAGAACAACGGCGACCGCTATGGCTGGGTCGAAGGCCATGACGGTCGCTGGCACCTCACCCTGCACATTGAATCCGGTCGTCTCGCCGATGTCGGTGCGCGGCGCTGGCTCAGCGGCCTGCGCGAACTGGCGAAAGTGCACGCCGGCGACTTCCGCATGACCTGCAACCAGAACGTGATCGTGGCGAATGTCGCGGCGGCCGATCGCGCGCGCATCGACGCGATCGTGCACGAACACGGTCTGGACAGCTATCTCCGGCAAAGCGGTATCCGCCGCCACGCGATTGCCTGCGTGGCGCTACCTACCTGCGGCCTGGCGATGGCCGAGAGCGAACGCTACCTGCCGGGACTGCTGCCGAAACTGGAACAGCTGCTCGACCGACATGGCCTCGCCGACGCACCGATCCTGTTGCGCCTGTCCGGCTGCCCGAACGGCTGTTCGCGACCCTACCTGGGCGAGATCGCGCTGGTCGGTCGCGGACCGGGGCGCTACGACCTGCGACTCGGTGCCGACTTCAGCGGCCAGCGCCTGAACACTGTTTATCGCGAAAACGTGGGCGAGGCCACGATCCTCGCCGCGCTCGATCCGCTGTTCGCACGCTACGCCGCCGAACGTCTGCGTGGCGAAGGTTTCGGCGATTTCCTGATGCGCAGCGGCCTGGTGCGCGACGACAAGCCGACCACGGCGGCATCACGACGGATTCCCGTACAGGTGCTGGCATGAGTGCACTGGAACTTCCACCAAAGATCGACGACCTGCGTGCGCTCAAGGCATTGAACGCGGCGCTGGCCAAGTTGAGCGTCGAGCAGCGCGTGGCTTGGGCGCTTGAGCACACACCGGGCGAGCATGTGCTGTCGTCCAGCTTCGGCGCGCAATCTGCGGTGTCGCTGCATCTGGTCACGCGGCAACAGCCGGACATCCCGGTGGTGCTGATCGATACCGGTTATCTGTTTCCGGAGACCTACCGCTTCGTCGACGAGCTCACCGAACGCCTCGCACTGAACCTCAAGGTGTATCGCCCACTCATTGGCATCAGCTGGATGGAAGCGCGTTATGGTCGGCTGTGGGAACAGGGCCTCGAGGGTTTGGACCGCTACAACAGCATCCGCAAGGTCGAGCCGATGCAGCGCGCGCTGGACGAACTCGGCGCCGGCGGCTGGTTCGCCGGCCTGCGCCGCAGCCAAGCACGCAGCCGCGCCAACATCGCGTTCGTCGAGCACCGCAACGAGCGCTGGAAATTCCACCCGCTGGCTGACTGGAGCGACCGCGATGTGGGCCAGTACCTGCAACGCCACGGCCTGCCCTATCACCCGCTGTGGGAACAGGGCTATTTGTCGATTGGCGACATCCACACCAGCCGTCGCTGGGAGCCGGGCATGGACCCCGAGGACACCCGCTTTTTCGGACTCAAGCGCGAATGCGGATTGCACAGCATCGCGTAATTCGCCTGCCATCGTTTGCGATGGCCTGCCTCTTTTCAATCGTTCACCCCGATCGGACCCATTACCATGAGCCACACCGCACTTGCCCCGAACAGGGATTCAGCTTCGACCCAGAACATCACCCCGGACGACGAATTGATCGCCCCGCACGGCGGGGTGCTGAAGGAACTCTATCTGCCACAGGCCGAAGCCGAGATGCTGAAGCAACGCAGCGCCAGCCTGCCAGGCGTCGACCTCAATATCCGCCAGCTGTGCGATCTCGAGCTACTGCTGAGTGGCGCGTTCTCGCCGCTGGAGGGCTTTCTCGGACGCCACGACTACGGCCGCGTGGTCGAGGAACTGCGCCTCGCCGATGGCACGCTGTGGCCGATCCCGATCACGCTGGACGTGAGCGAGGCTTTTGCCGCGCAGCTCTCGCCAAACAGCGAGGTCGCGTTGCGCGATAGCCAGGGTGTGCCACTGGCGGTGCTGGAAGTGCAGGACATCTACTGGCCGGATCGGCTGCATGAGGCGAAGCAGGTATTCGATACTACCGATCGCCTGCATCCAGGCGTGGCCGAGCTGCTCGAGCGCACGCAGCCGGTGGCGCTCGGCGGTCGCGTGCGTGGTATCCAACCACCGGCGCACTACGATTTCGGCGAACTGCGCGATACGCCGCGCAGCCTGCGTGAGTGGTTCGCCGAAAATGGCTGGAGCCGGATCGTGGCGTTCCAGACGCGCAATCCGATGCACCGCGCACATCGCGAGCTGACCCTGCGCGCCGCGCAACAGATCGGCGCTAAGCTGCTGATCCAGCCGGCGGTAGGCCACACCAAAGCGGGCGACGTCGACCACTACACCCGCGTGCGTTGCTACCGCGCGCTGCTGCCGCAATACCCGCAGGACAGCGTGAAGCTGTCGCTGCTGCCGCTGGCGATGCGCATGGGCGGTCCGCGCGAAGCGTTGTGGCACGCGATCATCCGCAAGAACTACGGTGCGAGCCATTTCATCGTCGGGCGCGACCATGCCGGTCCGGGCAAGGATGCGAGCGGGCAGCCGTTCTACGGACCGTTCGACGCGCAGCAGTTGCTGGAGCAGCATCAAGCCGAACTCGGCATCCGGATCGTGCCGTTCCCGGCGATGGTCTATGCCGCCAATCGCGATGCCTACCTGCCATCCACCGAAGTGACGGCGGTGGACGAAGTACGCGACATCTCCGGCACAGAACTGCGCAGGCACCTGCACGAAGGCAGCGAGATCCCGGCCTGGTTCAGCTTTCCCGATGTGGTGAAGATCCTGCGCGAACGCCATCCGGTGCGCGTGCCGCGAGGCTTCGCGCTGTTCTTCACCGGGTTGTCCGGCGCCGGCAAGTCGACCATCGCGCAGGCGTTGATCGCACAGCTGCTGGAACACACCAGCCGCCCGCTGACCGTGCTCGACGGCGACGAGGTGCGCAAGCATCTGTCACGCGGGCTGGGCTTCTCGCGCGAGGATCGCGCCGCTAACGTCACCCGCATCGGCTACGTCGCCAGCGAGATCGTGCGCCACGGCGGTATCGCGATCTGCGCACCGATCGCGCCGTATGCAGATGCCCGCGCCGAGGCACGCGCACTGGTGGAGGCGCACGGCGCGTTCGTCGAGATCCACGTCGCCACCGCGCTGGACGTCTGCGAGGCACGCGACCGCAAGGGCCTGTATGCGCAGGCGCGCGCGGGCAAGATCGCCCACTTCACCGGCATCAGCGATCCGTACGAGGCACCGGAACAACCGGAACTGCGCGTGGACGGCAACGCCGCCGAGCCGGCGGTGCTGGCGCGGCAGATCCTCGCCCTGCTGCGCAACAAGGGACTGATCGACGCTTGACGCCTCAAGCCACGTCGAGCAACGACGCTGCCTGCCGCTCCCCCCAGTGCGGGACGGCAGGCCACTCGATACGCGGCGCATCGCTGGCCAGTGCGCACACCACGTCGCGGCGGTCCAGATGCGGCGCGAACTGGCTGATGAACTCCAGCACGTAGTTGCGCAGCACGCTCTCCCGTCGCGACACGATCCAGGTCGTGCACTGCGGAAACAGGTGATCGGCCGCCAACACCTGCAGATCGGTGTCGCCGGGCAGCACCGCCATCTCAGCCAGCACGCCGATACCGAGGCCCGCGCGCACATAGGTCTTGATCAGGTCGGCATCGCCGGCGGTCATCGCGAAGTACGGGCGCAGTCCGGCAGCGTCGAACGCGCGGCGCAACGACGACTCCGCCTTCAGCGACGATTCGTAGCTCACCAGCGGCAGCGTCGACAGTTCGTCTAGCGTGAGCAACTGCTCGCGTGTGGTCAGCGGATGACCTTGCGGTGCGACGATCACGCGTTGCCAGCGGTACGCCGGCAACGCGATGCCGATCGCTGGAGGCGCACCGGCGCTGCTGACCACCGCCAGATCCACGCGGCGCGCTTCCATCTGCGCCAGCGCTTCGGTATCGCCGCCCGGCTGCAGGTGCACGCTGACCTGCGGATAGCTCTGGTTGAGCGCGCCGATCGCCGGGGGCAGCGCAAAGCGCGCCTGGGTGTGGGTGGTGGCGATGCGCAGCTCGCCGCGAGCCTCGTTGCGCAGGTTGGCGGCGATCGAGCGGATGTTGGCCGTCTCGGCGAGGATCGTGCGGGCGCGTTCGAGCACGCGCTGGCCGGCGTGGGTCACCGCATCCAGGCTCTTGCCCTTGCGCACGAACAACTGGAAGCCGAGTTCGTCCTCAAGCTGCCGCAGCTGCTTGCTCAGGCCCGGCTGGGTGGCATGCACGCGTTCGGCAGCCAGCGTGATGTTGAGGCCGGAGTCGGCGATGGCAATGAAATAGCGTAGCTGGGTAAGCGTCATGGCGGATGGCTCGTGAGCGGTCGGGGTCAATGAATTGAGGCGCGAACGGAACACGGGGACATCGCATGGCACGAGACGGCATTGGGCATGACATGACGATCTGGACGGCCGCAAGGCCGTCGCGAATGGATGTCTTGTTGCGGTGATTGCCGTGCATGATTAGCCGTCTATACGTCTAATCAATCCTATTGTCCAGCTTTTGTCACGTGTGCCGGCCACATAACGCGAGGGTATATGCACGACGGCACAAATCATTTGCCAGCCTTGGAGACATGCCCGTAGCGTGACTTTCCCCTCATTGCATGCCTGCAGGTTTACACCATGAAGCTCTACCCGCTGTTCGCCGATCTCACGCACCGCGCCATACTCGTGGTGGGCGGCGGCGCGGTGGCGGAACGCAAGGTCGCCGCGCTGCTCGGTGCCCAGGCGCAGGTCACGGTGAATGCCATCGAGCTGACTCCGCAGCTGCGGCGCTGGGTTGCCCAGGGGCGCATCGTCTATCGCGGCGATGCGTTCCAGGACGGCTTGCTCGAGCGCGTCTGGCTGGTGGTCGCCGCCACCTCCGATCACGAGCTGAACCGGCAGATCGCGGCGTTCGCCGAACTGCGGCGTATCTTCGTGAACGTGGTGGACGATGCCACGCTGTCGAGCTTCCATGTGCCGGCCGTGGTCGATCGCGCGCCGCTGACCATCGCGATCTCCAGCGGCGGCGAGGCGCCGATGCTCGCGCGATTGCTGCGCGAGCGGCTGGAAACGCTGCTCGACCATTCGCTCGGCGCACTGGCCACGCTGACCTCCCGGCTGCGTCCGCGCATCCGCGTGCGTCATTCGCAGATGGCGGCACGGCGACGTTTCTACGAAGACCTGTTTGCCGGCCCGGTGGCCACGCTGCTGCGCCAGGGCCGGCCAAAAGCGGCGCTGGCAGCGGCGGAAAGCGCGCTGGCGACGCCGACGACGGAACCCGCGGGCTCGGTGGTGCTGGTCGGCGCAGGCCCCGGCGATCCGGGACTGCTCACGTTGCGTGCGCTGCGTGCGCTGAACGAGGCCGATGTGATCCTGCACGATCGGCTGGTCAGCGCCGAGGTGCTGGAGCTGGCACGGCGCGATGCCGAGCGCATCGAAGTCGGCAAGCAGGCCGGCAATCATCACACCGCACAGGACGGCATCCACGCCCTGCTGCTCGAACACGCGCGTGCGGGCAGGCGCGTGGTGCGGCTGAAGGGCGGCGATCCGTTCGTGTTCGGCCGCGGCGGCGAGGAACTGGAGTTCCTGCGTGCGCACGACATTGCGTACGAAGTGGTGCCCGGCATCACCGCTGCGGTGGCATGCGCCGCCTACGCGGGTATTCCATTGACCCATCGCGATCACGCGCAGTCGGTGCGCTTCGTCACCGCGCACTGCCGGTCCTCGCTGGACACACTGGACTGGGCCGCATTGGCGCAGGAGCGGCAAACCTTGGCCGTATATATGGGCGTGGGCGAGTTGGATGCCATGCAGACGCAACTGATTCAGCACGGACGCGCGACATCGACGCCGTTCGCGCTGATCGAGAACGGCTCGCGCGCCGGGCAACGCGTGATCACCGGCACGCTGGCGCATCTGGCCGAACGCGCGACCGTCCACGCGGTGCGCTCGCCCGCGCTGCTGATCCTGGGCGAAGTCGCCGCATTGGCCAACTCGCTGGCGTGGTTCGGTCAGCCGCCGCTGGGCGCGGTTGTCCATGACATTCACCAAGCGGCGCAGTTCAAACCCGCCAGCGATGTCGGACAGTGGCAGCGTGATGCACTGCTGGCGGCAATCCATCGCACCTGACCCGAATTTTTCACATGCGCGGACGCGTCATGTCCTGCGCTGTTCCACCTTTGACTACGTGGAGTGACCCATGACCTTGACCTCCGGACGTCCCTATCACGCAGCCCGAGCCCATTCGGTCGCGATCGGGATCCTGGAAGTCGAACGCGGCATCAAGCACGACCCGGCCATTCTCGATCTCTTCGTTCGGCACGATGCCGAGATCCGATCGGCCGTATTCCGACCGGGCATGCGGTCGGGCTGACGGTCGCCGGGGCAAGCAGCACCGCGAGGGGCCAAATCCGTCGACCCGCGCACGGCAGTCAAAGCTCGGCAGCGCACATCCGCGCGGCCGTGCGTTCGTTCAATGGCTGCATCGCGGGGGATCGCGTAGGTGTGCGCCCGCATCCTGTAAGACGAGGACGACGCGCCACGATCCTTGCGCCGACACGCCGAGCCGCGCACCGAATACCGTTGATGTGCTGCACGTTCAACGCGTTGCGCGCTGCTGGTTCGCAACAGTCGCCCTGCATACGCAAT
>JAJZGE010000034.1 GCA_021798675.1 Pseudomonadota bacterium
GCTGGCGCCGCCGCCGGCGGTGGCCGCCACGGTCATGCCCGGCGATCCGGCGGCGCAGGCCGGCATGCGGGGCGGCGACCGCATCCTCAGCGTCAACGGCCAGCCGGTGAGCGATTTCATCGCCTTCGGCAAGCTGATGCAGACAGCCGCGGCGCGCTCGCCGAAGCTGGTGATCGGCATCGAGCGCGCCGGCCACCCGCTGAGCCTCGATATCACCGCACGCTGGGCCTCGCTGGCGGGCCAGCCGTCCAAATGGATCCTGGGCATCGGCGCGCCGCCACCGGAAACGGCCACCCTGCGCTACGGCCCACTGAGGGCCATCGGCGCCTCGCTGCAGACGACCTGGCGCAACACCCGGCAGACCTTCGGCATGCTCGGCAAGATGCTCAGCGGCGAAGCCTCCACGCGCAACCTGTCCGGCGTGATCGGCATCGCCGAAGTGGCCAATGCTTCGGCGCACATGGGCCTGTCGTGGTTCCTGCAGTTCCTGGCGCTGGTCTCGCTGAGCCTGGCGATCCTGAACCTGCTGCCGATCCCCGTCCTGGATGGCGGACACCTGCTGTATTATCTGATCGAGCTGGTCAAGGGCAGTCCGGTCAGCGAACAGGTGATGGTAGTGGGCCAGTACATCGGCATGGCCTTGCTGTTCAGCCTGATGGGGCTGGCGTTCTACAACGACATCCACCGCATGTTGCTGTCGTGATGTCGCTGGCCGGCCATCCGCACCGGTGGTTTGCAGCACGGCTTGCCGTGGTCGCACGCCTGCGCAGCAGCACTTCACGCCACCTGCGTTTGCGCAGTGCGGATTCTTTTTCGAGACCGGGCCTAGCCCGGTCTCACACGTCGATCGGGGCGGCCGCACTGGCCGGCCCGTCGCACTAACCCAACGGAACCGACGATGAAGCGTATCGCCGCGCTGATCCTGCTTGCCTCCCTCTCCGCCAATGCGTTCGCGTTCGACCCGTTCGTGGTGTCGGACATCCGCATTGACGGTCTCAGCCGCATCTCCGCCGGTACGGTGTACAACTATCTGCCGGTCAGCAAGGGCGACCGGATGACCAACGCCGAGGCCCAGCGGGCCATCCGCGCGCTGTATCAGACCAAGTTCTTCAGCGACGTGGAGATGGATCGCGAAGGCAGCATCCTGGTGATCAAGGTGGTCGAGCGGCCGTCGATCGCCAAGCTGACCATCCGCGGCAACCACGACATCAAGACCGAGGATCTGAAGAAGGGCCTCAAGCAGATCGGGCTGGCCGAGGGCGAGACGTTCGACCGGCTGGCGCTGGACAACGTGCAGCAGGAGCTGATCCGCCAGTACTACAACCGCGGCAAGTACAACGTCTCGGTGCTGCCGCACGTGGTCAAGCTGGATCGCAACCGGGTCGCCGTGGATATCGAGATCCGCGAGGGCAAGGCGGCCAAGATCGAGGAGCTCAACATCCTTGGCAACCATGCCTTCACCGACAAGCAGATCCGCAAGGGCTTCGAGTCCAACACGCCCGGACTGATGTCCTGGTATTCGAAGGACGACCAGTATTCGCGCGAGAAGCTCTCCGGCGACCTGGAGAAGCTGCAGTCGTTCTACATGGATCGCGGCTATGCCGACTTCGGCGTGGACTCGACCCAGGTGACGATCGCACCAGACAAACGCTCCATGTACATCGACGCCAGCATCAAGGAAGGCGCCATCTACAAGGTGGCCGAGGTCAAGCTGCTGGGCGAGCTGATCCTGCCGGAGGCGACGCTGCGACAACTGGTCTATGTGAAGCCGGGTGATGTCTTCAACCGTGCAGCCATCGAGGCCAGCACCAAGTCGATCAAGGCCCTGCTGGCCAATATCGGCTACGCCTACGCCAAGGTCACGCCGATTCCCAAGCTGGACAAGGACAAGCGCACCGTCGACCTGACCCTGTACATCGAGCCGGGCCAGCGCGTCTACGTGCGGCGGGTGATCTTCTCCGGCAACACGCGCACCGAGGACACTGTGCTACGCCGCGAGATGCGCCAGCTGGAGGGTTCCTGGTACTCGCAGGCAGCAATCGACCGCTCCAAGATCCGCCTGCAGCGGCTGGGCTACTTCAAGAAGGTCGACATCGACAAGAAGCTGGTGCCTGGCACGCAGGATCAGGTGGACGTGGACGTCAAGGTGGAGGAGCAGTCCGCCGGCAGCCTGCAGTTCGGCGTGGGCTACTCGCAGTACTCCGGCATGATCCTGAATGCCTCGGTGTCGCAGAACAACCTGTTCGGCACCGGCGACAGCTTCTCGATCAGCGGCTCGCGCAGCAGCTACAGCACCAGTTTCAGCCTCGGCTACTACAACCCGTACCTGACCGACAACGGTATCGGCATCGGCTACAACGCCACCTTCACCAAGACCAACTACGGCAACACCACGTTCGCCAACTACGCCACCAGCAACCGCAGCTTCTCCACCTACCTCGGCATTCCGGTCAGCGAAACCGACGGCGTGCGCGTGGGCCTGGGCATCAGCAGCAACAAGGTCTCGCTGATTCCCGGCTACAGCCCGCAGGTGCTGCTCGACTACCAGAACGAGATCGGCAACAAGACCATCCACTCCTGGACCGGCACGCTGGGCTGGAACCACGACACCCGCAATGACTACTGGGCGCCGACCCGCGGCGGCCTGGCATCTGTGTCCACCGATGTCGCCCTGCCCGGCTCCACCGTGCAGTACTGGAAGCTCACCACCGAGCTCAACCACTACTGGCCGATCGGCAAGGGCTTCGTGCTGTATCTGGACGGCCAGGTCGGCTACGGCAAGACCTACGGCAGCAACGGCATCAGCAACGCCAGCTTTGCCGCGCTGCAGGCCGCCACCACCGACCACCCGCTGGTCGACATGCGGCAGGACTTTCCGTTCTACCAGAACTTCTACTCCGGTGGCGTGCGCGACGTGCGCGGCTTCCAGGACAACACGCTGGGGCCGCGCGTATGCCTCAACAGCAACGACGTGCAGGCCAGCAACGGGCTGTGCTCGGCGGGCTACTATGCCCAGCCGATCGGCGGCGCCTTCAAGGTGTTGGGCACCGCCGAAGTGTATATCCCGCTGCCGTTCCTGAAGGACACCAACACCGCCCGCGTGTCGTGGTTCGTTGACGTCGGCAACGCCTACAAGGACTACCAGAGCTTCAATGCCAGCACGCTGCGTGCGTCCACCGGCGTATCGCTGCACTGGCAGGCACCGATCGGACCGCTGATCATCAGCCTCGCCGTGCCGTTCCGCACGCAGCCGGGCGACAGCCACTATGAAGAGCGCATCCAGTTCACCTTCGGCAGCCAGTTTTGACCGGTAATGCCTGATCCTCGGGGCCTGATCAGCCGGCTATGATCAGGCTGCCGTGGTCAGGCAGCGACGATCAGTGCTTAGTGACCACTCAGCTCGGCGCACCGGCGTCCCGCCGCGCGCCGATGTGCGGAGCATGCCCTTGAACCCGATCACCCACAGCCTCAGCGAACTGGCCGCACGCTTCCAACTGCAGCTGCACGGCGAAGCCGACCGCCGCATCGACGGCGTCGGCACCCTGGCTGGCGCCGGGCCCGGTCAGCTGAGCTTTCTGGCCAACAGCAAATATGCCGCCCAGCTCGGCGCGACCCGCGCCGGCGCGGTGGTGCTGCGCGCGGAAAGCCTCGCCGACTGCCCCACCGCGGCGCTGGTCGCACGCGATCCCTACGTCGCCTACGCGAAGATCGCCGCGCTGTTCGAGCGCCTGCCCGCCGCGAAGCCCGGCATTCATCCCAGCGCGGTGGTTGCCGCGAGCGCGCAGGTGAGCGCCGGCGCCAGCATCGGCCCTTGCTGCGTGATCGGCGATCGCGCGGTGATCGCCGAGGGCGCCGTGCTCGGCCCGCACTGCATCATCGGCGACGACTGCCAGGTCGGTGCGCACGCGCGGCTGGTGGCACGCGTGACGCTGGTGACCCGGGTCCGCCTGGGCAGGCGCGTGCTGGTGCATCCGGGCGCGGTGATCGGCTCGGACGGTTTCGGTCTCGCCTTCGATCGGGAGGCATTCGACCACGGCGGCTGGGTCAAGCTGCCACAGCTGGGCGGCGTGCGCATCGGCGATGACTGCGAGATTGGCGCCAACACCACCATCGACCGCGGCGCGCTGGAGGACACCGTGCTCGAAGAGGATGTGCGGCTGGACAACCAGATCCAGATCGCGCACAACGTGCACGTCGGCGCGCATACCGCGATGGCCGGCTGCGCCGCCGTGGCCGGTAGCGCGAAGATCGGTCGCTACTGCATGATCGGCGGCAACGCCGGCGTGCTGGGACATCTGGAGCTGGCCGACCGGGTTACCATTACCGCCAAGAGCCTGGTCACGCATTCGATTCGCGAACCGGGCGAATATTCCTCGGGGGTGCCGCTGCAGGAAAGTCGCCTGTGGCGCAAGAACGCCGCCCGCTTCAAGCATCTGGACGAGTACGCGCGCCGGCTGTCGGCGCTGGAAAAGGACAAGAACCATGAGTGACCCCGCCGCAACCTTCACCCTGCCGGTGAATGTGGAGCAGATCCAGGAGCTGCTGCCACACCGTTATCCGTTCCTGCTGGTGGACCGGGTGATCGAACTGGTGCCCGATCAAAGCGTGGTGGCGCTGAAGAACGTGACCATCAACGAGCCGTTTTTCCAGGGCCACTTCCCCGGTCATCCGGTGATGCCGGGCGTGCTGATCATCGAGGCGATGGCGCAGGCCGCCGGCCTGCTGACGCAGCTCAGCAGCCGCATCAAGGGTGACAACAGCAGCTCGCTGTTTTATCTGGTCAAGGTCGACAACGCGCGCTTCAGCGCGGTGGTGGTGCCCGGCGACCAGCTGCGCATCGAAGTGCACCTGAAACGGCTGATGCGCGGCATGGGCCTGTTCATGGCGCGCACTGTGGTCGACGGCAAGGAAGTGGCCAGCTGCGAGCTGATGTGCGCTGCGAGATCCGATAAATGATCCAGCCGGCCGCGATCCGTCCTGCGCTGATCCACCCCGCCGCGCTGATCGACCCCAGCGCGGTGATCGGCGCCAACGTCAGCATCGGCGCCTACAGTGTGATCGGCGCCGAGGTAGTCATCGGCGAGGGCACGGTGATCGGCCCGCACGTGGTGATCGACGGCCCCACGCGGATCGGCCGCGACAACCGCATCGCCCAGTTCGCCTCGCTCGGTGGTGATCCGCAAGACAAGAAATTCGCCGGCGAACGCACCGAACTGGTGATCGGCGAGCGCAACCTGATCCGCGAATTCGTCACCATCAATCGCGGCACCGGCGACGGCGGTGGCGCCACCCGCATCGGTGACGACAATTGGCTGCTGGCCTACGTGCACATCGCGCACGACTGCCAGATCGGCAACCACACGGTGTTTTCCAACTACTCCGCGCTGGCAGGCCACGTGCAGGTGGGCGACTGGACCGTGTTCGCCGGCTACTCCGGCGCGCATCAGTTCTGCAAGGTCGGCGCGCACGCGTTCATCGGCATGGGCTGCCTCGTCGGTCACGACGTGCCGCCATTCGTGACCATGGCCAACGAGCAGTCCGGCCGCCCGCGCGGCATCAACAGCGAGGGCCTGAAGCGTCGCGGCTTCGATGCCGCCCGCATCGCCGCGATCAAGCGCGCCTACCGCACGCTCTACATGGGTGGCCTGCCGCTGGCCGAGGCGCGCGAAAAGCTGGTCGAGCAGGCGCAGCAGAGTGATGACGTGCGGGCAATGCTGGATTTTCTCGACCGCAGCGAGCGGGGCCTGGCCCGCTGATATGCGCGCAGCGCATCTCAGCAAATCAGGCAACCGCACTGGCTCTGATTCAGCCCAGGACCCAGACGCAAAGCCCCATGCAACGGCTCCGCTATTCGCCCTGATCGCCGGCGAAGACTCCGGCGACCAGCTCGGCGCCGATCTCATCGCGGCGCTGCGCCAGCGCTACCCGCAGGCACGCTTCGTCGGCATCGGCGGCGCTCGCATGCAGGCGCGGGGGTTTGAATCCTGGTACGACATGCATGAGCTGTCGCTGTTCGGTTTCAGCGAGGTGATCCGCCACCTGCCGCGCCTGCTGCGGCTGCGCAAGGCACTGCTGGCCCGGCTGCTGGACGCGTGGCCAGCGGTGGTGATCGGCATCGACGCGCCCGACTTCAACCTCGCCGTGGAGCAGCGCCTGAAGCAGGCCGGCCTGCGCACCGTGCACTACGTCAGCCCGTCGGTGTGGGCATGGCGCGAGCAGCGCGCGGAAAAAATCGGCCGCAGCGCCGATCGCGTGCTGTGCCTGTTTCCGATGGAACCGGCGATCTACGCCAGGCACGGTATCGACGCACGCTTCGTCGGCCATCCGCTGGCCGATCGTTTTGCACTGGCATCCGACCGAGCCGGCGCGCGCGCGGCGCTGCAGCTGCCGCCGGATGTGCCGGTGCTGGCGCTGCTGCCGGGCAGCCGGCTGTCCGAACTGGCGCGCATGGGGCAGATATTCGTGGACGCCTCGACGCGGGTGGCCGCGGCGCTGCCGGGGCTGCGCGTCGTGATCCCGGCGGCCAATCCACGGGTGCATGCGCGGCTGAAAACCCTGCTGGCAAACAGGTCTGCCACCGGGGACACGCCACTGCTGCTGGACGGTCGCGCGCACGAGGCGCTGCTGGCCGCCGACGTGGTGCTGCTGGCCTCGGGCACCGCCACGCTGGAGGCGATGCTGGCGAAGCGGCCGATGGTGGTCGGCTACCGCGTGTCGGCGCTCAGCTACCGCATCGCGCGCCTGCTGCGCATGCTGAAAACCGATATCTATGCGCTGCCCAATATCCTCGCGCGGGCCAGCGGCCGCGTCGGCGACGGCCTGCTGGTGCCAGAGCTGATGCAAGACGAGTGCACCGCCGAGAATCTCGCCGCCGCCACGCTGGCGCTGCTGCACGACAACGAGCGGCGCGGTCGCATCGTGGCCGCGTTCGAGCAGCTGCATCTGGATCTGCGCGGCGGGCTCGAAGACCACGCCGGCGAGCGGGCGGCCGCGGCGATTGCGGAGCTGGTGGAGGAAAGGCATGCGGGTGGGTGAGTTCCGTGCGAGCACCCGCCCCTCACCTCAATCCTATCCCCGGAGGGGAGATGAAGCGAACGCAAAAGGCTTGCTTGTGGCGGGGGTGGATGAGGCCGGGCGAGGGCCGTTGGCCGGGCCGCTGGCAGTGGCGGCGGTGATTCTCGACCCGGCGCGCCCGATCGCCGGGCTCGACGATTCGAAGAAGCTCAGCGCGGCCCGGCGCGAAGCGCTGTATCCACTGATCATCGAGCGCGCGCTGGCGTATTGCGTGGTGCTGATCGAGCCTGACGAGATCGACCGGCTGAACATTTTCCAGGCGACCATGGCCGGCATGCGTCGGGCCGTGGCCGGTCTGGCCGTGGCCGCCGACGAGGCGCTGATCGATGGCAACCAGCTGCCGCAGGATCTGCCCTGCCCGGGCCGCGCGATCGTCGGCGGCGACGCGCTGGAGCCGGCGATCAGCGCTGCCTCGATCCTCGCCAAGGTCAGCCGCGACCGCCTGATGGTGGCGTTGGATGCGGCGCATCCGGGCTACGGCTTTGCCGTGCACAAGGGTTACCCCACGCCCGCCCACCTGGCCGCGCTGCAGCGGCTGGGGCCGTGCGCGCAGCATCGCCGCAGCTTCGCCCCGGTGCGCGTGCTGCTGCAGCGGCCGCCATCGTCGTGAGCCTGCGTCGCGGCGAACGCGAAGAGCTCCCGCACAGCGGCAGCCCACGCGCCGTTTGCGCAATTGCAGTGGAAGTCAATCTTGCTGCTGCACGGAGCGCCGGTTAGCCTGCATGGACTCACCGCGTCTGCCTGCATGACTGTCCGCTATACCCACCTGCACCTGCACAGCGAATATTCGCTGGTCGACTCGACCATCCGCATCAAGGCGCTGGTCGAGGCCTGCGTGCGCGCAGGCATGCCGGCGGTGGCGCTCACCGACGAGTGCAACATGTTCGCGTTGGTGAAGTTCTACAAGGCGTGCAGCGCGGCGGGGATCAAGCCGATCGGCGGCTGCGACCTGTGGATTTCCGCGCCTGATGACCCGCGGCCGTGGCGACTCACCCTGCTGTGCCAGAACCGCGAAGGCTATCTCAACCTGTCGCGGCTGGTGTCGCGCGCATGGCGCGACGGCCAGCACGGCGGGCGGGCGCTGGTCGACGCCGCGTGGCTGGGCACGCAGACCACCGGCGGCCTGATCGCCCTGCTCGGACGCGACAGCGAAGTGGCCCGCGTCGCCTTGCAGCAGGGCAGCGACGCCGCGCTGGAAAAGCTCCACCCGCTGGCACAGCTGCTGCCGGACCGGTTGTACCTGGAACTTACCCGCTGCGGCCGCGACAACGAGGAAAGCTGGAATACCGCCGCGCTCGCGCTGGCCGCCGAACTCGCGCTGCCGGTACTGGCCAGCAACGACGTGCGCTTCCTCACCCGCGATGATTTCGAGGCGCACGAAGCGCGCGTGTGCATCAACCAGGGCCGCGTGCTGGCCGACGCGAAGCGCCCACGCGACTATGCCGAGCAGCAGTACCTGAAGTCGCCCGAGGAAATGGCCGCGCTGTTCGCCGACCTGCCGGAGGCGCTGGAAAACACCGTCGAGCTGGCCCGGCGCTGCAACCTGGAGCTGACTTTCGGCAAGTATTTCCTGCCCGACTTTCCGGTGCCGGCCGGGCATGACCTCGCCAGCCACATCCGCGAGCTGTCGCGCGAGGGCCTGCGGCAACGCCTCGCCAGCGCGCCGCTGGCCAACGGCCACACGCTGGACGCCTACCAGACACGGCTGGAACGCGAGCTCGATGTGATCATCGAGATGGGCTTCCCCGGCTACTTCCTGATCGTGGCCGACTTCATCAACTGGGCCAAGCAGCAAGGCATCCCGGTCGGGCCGGGACGCGGTTCCGGCGCCGGCTCGCTGGTGGCGTGGGCGCTGAAGATCACCGATCTCGACCCGCTGCAGTTCGACCTGCTGTTCGAGCGCTTCCTCAACCCCGAACGCATCTCGATGCCGGACTTCGACATCGACTTCTGCATGGATCGCCGCGACGAGGTGATCGAGTACGTGTCGCGCAAGTACGGCCGCGACCGCGTCAGCCAGATCATCACCTACGGCTCGATGGCGGCCAAGGCGGTGCTGCGCGACTCCGGCCGCGTGCTCGGCATGGGCTACGGCCAGGTCGACAAGCTGGCCAAGCTGATTCCGCCGCGGCCACTCGACCTCACGCTGTCCGACGCGCTCGGCCGCTCGGAGAAATCCAAGAAGGAAACCGACCGCGTGGTGCGGGAGTTCTGCGATGCCTACGCGCAGGACGAGGACGCGCGGGCGCTGATCGACCTGGCGCTGAAGCTGGAAAACCTCACCCGCAACGCCGGCAAGCACGCCGGCGGCGTGGTGATCGCGCCCACCGCGCTCACCGATTTCGCGCCGCTGTACAGCGAGCCCGGCGGCGGCGGCGTGGTGACCCAGTACGACAAGGACGACGTCGAGGCGGTCGGGCTGGTGAAGTTCGACTTCCTCGGTCTGCGCACGCTCACCATCATCGACTGGACGGTGAAGGCGATCAACGTGCGGCGCCAGCAGAACGGCGAGGCGCCGCTGGACATTTCGCAGCTGCCGCTGGATGACGCAACCACCTACAACGAGGTGTTCAAGAAAGCGCGGACAGTCGCGATATTCCAGTTCGAATCCGGTGGCATGCAGCGCATGCTGAAGGACGCCAAGCC